>NZ_JACJPT010000015.1:0-82481 GCF_014696195.1 Sphaerospermopsis sp. FACHB-1094
GTGAACTGCTCCTAGTTTACGCGCTAAATATCTAGCAGTGGTACTTTTACCAGAACCTGATAACCCGGACATTAAAATCAATTGTCCTTGTTTGGGTTTAGTATACTCCCAAGCTTGACGATAATATGCAGATGCTGTTTTTGCGGCTTCTTCTTTCACATCTGCGGGTACACTAGGATCATCTAATAAAAATGATGTCACTTTTGCCCGCACATAAGCTTGACGACTTAAATATAAAGGTAATACCTGTAAACCTTCCCAGTCTCCAGTTTGTTCAACATAAGCATTTAAAAAAGCATTTGCTAAATCTTTCCGCCCTTTTGCTTCAATATCCATGACCGTAAATGCCACATCATACATGACATCTACAAAGCGAAACGGCTCATTAAATTCTATACAATCGAATAACATGATTTTATCATGCCAAAGAGCAATATTTCGCAGGTGTAAATCCCCGTGACATTCACGGATGTAGTTATTGGTAATTCTGCTAGTAAATAATTCTGGATTTTGGTTAAAAAAGTTATCTGTATATGCTTTTGTTTCTGTAAACTGTTGCTGGGTTTGGGGACCACCAATATACTTTAAAGTTTGGTTATAATTCTCATTAATAGTCAACCGCACTTCTGAGATTTGCCCAAAACTGCGAATGTAATCATTTGTCTGGGACTTTGCATGGTATTCAGATACTACCCGTCCTAATTCCTGCAAGTGCATTTCATTTAACTTACCCTGGGAAAAAAGTTCACTAAATAAGGCATCTTGGGGAAATTGACGCATTTTTAGCGCATATTCTACAACTTCCCCCGTTCCCGCTAAATGGTATTGTTCTCCTGTGCAGGTAATAGGTAATACTTGCAAATACAGTTCACCTGCGCCTCGCTGATTTAAACGTAACTCTTCCTGGCAACAATGTAACCGCTTTTCTAATGTGGAATAATCTAAAAAGCCAAAATTTATAGGTTTTTTCAGTTTATAGACATATTCTCCAGTGAGTAACACATAAGAAGCATGAGTTTGAATCAGTTGAATTGGTTCTGTTACCCCATGAGGATAAAATCCTGGTTGTAACATTTGTTCAATTAAAGCTGGAAGATTAGCTTGTGTCATAATATTTATACCAGTGTTGGATGTTGGAAGTTAGATTTTTGGAAGTTGGATTTTTAGCCGCAGATAAACACAGGTCAACCCATACAAGTATCAGCGGAAATAATTTTATAAGATATAGCTGTAGACAGAGTAGTTAGGACATTCTCAAAAGCTAAAAGCTAGTGATAATAAGGGTTTTACTCCTGACTCCTGTACGGGCGTTCGCGAAGCGTGCTGGAAGCATCAGCATTCGGGCGACCAATTATCAATTTTATGAAAAGGCTATTTTCCTGTAAGGGCGAAGCATTCAGGCGATAAATTATCAATTTTATGAAAAGGTTATTTTCCGAATGCTTCGCCCCTACTTCGCCCCTACGACTCCTGACTCCTGCTATATTAACCCTGATAGCTTAACAAAAAAAACCAGGGGTTTAACCCTGGTTCATTCAGCAATTATGACAAAATTTAAGTGCTATTTAAGTGCTATTGAAGATAAAATGCACACCATCTTTTAGGCTTTAGCAGCAAAAAAACTGAGATGGTAAGGTGTACCCTTGGCTGGGTGAATTTGAACTTCGCGGAGTACGGTTTTACCAGTCCACTGAAGTTCAGGAATATTGAGTTCAATTTCGGTTTTGTTGGGAGCAGCTTGTTTGAGCAAGCGTTCAACGGTTTTTGCATCAACTACTAAAGAAATTGATTCCGCACCGTTGTGTCCGTACAAATTCGCGGGGATTAAACCAGAACGTCGCAAAGCATTGGGCTTGCTACCTTCTGGACGTTTGTGAGATTCTAATGCGATCGCCATACTACTCTTAATGTTTTAGTGGTTGGTTGTTAGTTGTCAATTGTCAATTGTCAATTGTCAATTATTAAACTGGTGTACCATCTGCGTGCAACAGTGCGCGTTTTGGTCCGTGAATTGGATCTTCCACAATGATAGTTTGATCACGACTTGCTCCTAAGGAAACGATCGCGATCGGGACTTCCATCAATTCTGCTAAGAATTTAAGATAGTCCAATGCTTGCTTTGGCAAGTCTTCCAAGCTACGGCATTCAGTGGTTGGTACTTGCCATCCTGGTAAGGTTTTATAAATCGGACGACAACGGGCAAACTGACGGGCGCTGGTGGGGAAGTGATCACAGCGTTGGCCATCTATTTCATAAGCCACGCAAACTTTGATTTCCTCTAACTCATCTAGCACATCTAACTTAGTTAGTGCCATACAATCCATGCCATTAATACGGACTGCATAACGTCCAATCACGGCATCAAACCAACCACAACGGCGTTTTCTACCTGTGGTTGTGCCAAATTCTGCACCGCGATCGCCCAATAAATCACCAATTTCCCCATCTAATTCTGTGGGGAATGGTCCTTCGCCGACTCTAGTGGTATATGCTTTGGATACCCCTATTACCCGATCTATCATTGTCGGTCCTAGACCAGTGCCCACGCAAGCACCCCCAGCTACAGGATTAGAAGAGGTGACATAAGGATAGGTCCCATGATCTAAATCCAGTAGAGTTCCTTGTGCGCCTTCAAACAAAATGTTACGTCGTTTTTGCACCGCATCATATATTTTTATTGATGTGTCCACCACAAAAGGACGCAACCTTTCTGCATAGCCCAAATACTCCTCAATCACTTCTTGGGGGTCAAGAGGAGGAATATCATACAGCTTTTCTAAAATTGTGTTTTTATAATTTATTGTCCATTCCAACTGCTCACGTAATCCAACCGGATCCATCAAGTCTAACATCCTGATGCCAGTCCGCTCGGATTTATCCGCGTAGGTAGGACCTATACCTCTACCAGTCGTGCCGATTTTATGCGTTCCCCGGCGTTCTTCTGATGCCTTATCAATTAACCGATGGTAAGGCATGGTAACATGAGCCGTCTCTGATATCAGCAGATTAGCAGTAGAAATATTTAGGTGTTCAAGTTGTTCAAGTTCTTGTATCAAAACCTGTGGATCAATAACTGTCCCACAGCCGATGATACATTCGGTATCTGGATACAATATACCAGAGGGAATTAAGTGCAGTTTAAATGTCTGACCTTGGACTACTATTGTGTGTCCAGCGTTAACTCCTCCCTGGTAACGTACCACCACATCTGCGGAGCGGCTGAGTAAGTCAGTTATTTTACCTTTTCCTTCATCGCCCCATTGAGCGCCTATGACAATGACGTTAGCCAAGAGATTATATTAAAGGGTAAAGTTTCCACAAATACCAATTATTAGCAGTTTTTTTAGCTTTTGTCAATAACTTTGTGACTGATGACTGGGTACTGGTGGTTGATAAAATTATTAATATATTTTTTATTTATAAATTTTGTTACAATTAATAAAATTTTTATCTAAAAGTTACCATTATGGCCTTATACGCTGAGTTACATAGACACCTGGGGGGTTCCGTCGTCCCCCGTGTGTTGTGGCGGTATTTTCAGCGCCATGCTACAGATTTAATTTCTCGGTTTGCTGAATATTCTGAATTTGAGGATTTTTACACCCGTCCCCGCAATACTTTAGATGAGTATTTAGAATTGCATACTTTAGTGGAAAGTGTGCAAACTGTGGAAACTTTACCTTACTTTATCTATCGTTTGTTGCGTGGTGCGTATATCTTTGAAAATTTGGCTTATTTAGAATTGCGTTATACTCCCTATTTACGCACTCCTGAACATCTAAATCAAAACGCCAGAATTGATAAGATGGCGGAAATTGTGGAAATTGTGGGTAAAGCGAGTCATTCTTTGGAATATCCCATTGTTAATAGTCAAATTCTCTGTATGCACTCTCGTTTACCTTTTGAGGTAAATAAGGCTATTGTGGATTTAGCAGCACAAAATAGAGAATATGTTTGTGCGGTGGATGTGGCAGGTGGCGATCGCATTTATGGGGAAAGAATGCCAGAATGGATTAGTTTATATAACTATGCCCGTTCTTTGGGTTTGAAGACTACCGGACATCTTTATGAAACCAAAGATGGTTGTTATCCCGAACTTTTACCTTATTTAATGCGAATTGGTCACGGTATCCAAATTCCTTTACTTTATCCTCAATTATTGCCAGATTTAGCCAGAAGAGGACAATGTTTAGAAGTTTGTCCCACGACTTACTTAAAAACAGGAACTTTACAGGATATCCGGCAGTTAAAATTGGTTTTTGATCGATGTTTTGAAACTGGGGTTGATATTGCCATCTGTACTGATAACGCAGGTTTACATAATGTCCGTTTACCTTTTGAATATGAAAATCTGCTAACTTACGACATTATTAATTTCCAACAACTTCAAGCCTGTCAAGATGCCGCTTTTCGCCATGCTTTCGCTTGGCCTCATGATCAACGTCCTGCATCTTTGTTAAGTGGTTTATTGAAACCTGAACCAGCTAAGGTTTTGATATAGACAGGAATTAAGCAAAACAGAACAAAAGTAGGGGTAATTCATGAATTACCCCTACGCAATAATGAGGTTTTTAGTCCAATCTTGCGTCACTTCTCATAGACAATATTGAGGAAGAAGCAAAGGCAGAGAACACAAGATAAAATTGATAAAAGTTGATAAAAGTTGATTAATTTTTATCAACTTTTGCCTGTTGCCTTTTGCCTGTTGCCTTCATTAACTGTTAAACGCCTTCTGTCGCGCCACCCACTGTTTTCCAAGCGTCTAGGCCACCTTGAATAACACAGACATCTCTAAACCCGGCAGCGCCTAAAATACTAACTGCCAGATTAGCATGGGTATCATGGTCGCCATAAACGTAGATTTGGCGTTGTTTATGCAAGCTGGTTTTTGCACGGTCGGCTAAGTCGTTGAGGGGAATGGAAATAGCACCTGTGATATGGCCGTGGTTGTAGGTAAGGCGATCGCGTACATCAATAATTGTAAAGGCGGGTTGACCCCATTCTAGACGCGATATTAATTCATTAACATCAGCAACTAAATTACTCATTGGCGTTTTTAGTTTAAGACTTTACCAGCAATCTATCAAAAATACTTTGAAAATTCGGTTTTTTTGACAATTTATCTAAAATTCTTTAGAGATGTTAACTAAAATTATGATTACAGTTTATAAGCCTAAAATAAACCTAAATATTGTAAACTAATTATCTGTACATCCCGACAATTTTTAATCTTTAATTTTTAATTTTCAATTCTGGAACATGGCATCTACAATACAATCTTTACCTACAGAAGTCGTATATCTGATTACAGCAGGAGAAGTAATAGATAGTTTTGCTTCTGTGGTTCGGGAATTAGTAGAAAATTCCTTAGATGCTGGTGCAACGCGCATTGTAGTTTCTCTATGGTCACAGCAATGGCGAGTGCGGGTAGCTGATAATGGTTATGGTATGAATTTAGATGATTTACAACAAGCGGCAACAGCACATACTACCAGTAAAATTCATTCTTCAGATGATTTGTGGAAAATTAAAAGTTTAGGTTTTCGTGGAGAAGCGTTACATAGTTTAGCAACTTTAGCAGATTTAGAAATTTTTAGCCGTCCGGTGGGAGGAAATGAAGGATGGCGGGTTGTTTATGGCAATGATGGGGAAGTTATTAAAACAGAAGTAGTAGCGATCGCTTCTGGTACTGTTGTTACTGTTGATAATTTATTTGCTAATTATCCCGCACGTCGTCAAGGTTTACCGAACGCCACACAGCAAATGAAAGCTGTACAAACAATCATTCAACAAATTGCTTTATGTCATCCTCATATTACTTATCAAGTTTGGCAAAATGATCGGGAATGGTTCACTATTTGTCAAACTGCAAGTCCAGGTAAATTAATTCCGCAAATTCTCACCCAAATTAAACCAGGTGATTTAAAAGAATTAAAAATAGAAATACCCAATCCGCAATCTACAATTAACTTAGTAATAGGTTTACCTGATAGATGTCACCGTCATAAACCTGACTGGGTAAAAGTAGCCATTAATGGCAGAATCATTAAATCACCAGAATTAGAACAAACAATTTTTTCAGCATTTCATAAAACCTTACCACGCGATCGCTATCCGGTTTGTTTTTTACATCTTACCATTTCCCCTGATCAAATTAACTGGAATCGCCACCCTGCCAAAACAGAAATTTATTTAAATGAAATTAATGCTTGGCAAGAAAAAATTAGCGAAACGATTAATCAAGCATTCTATATTTCTGAAGCTAATTTAAAAGATTCAGTTCACACAACTCGAGTAAGTAACTTACTTAAAGTTGCAGAAAAAAAAGGTAGTTATAACTTTAGTTCTAAAAATGCAGATACAAAAACACAGAATTACTTAAAAGCCGTTGCCCAAGTGAGCAATATGTATATTGTTGCCGAACATCCAGGAGGAATGTGGTTAGTAGAACAACACATTGCCCATGAAAGAGTTTTATATGAAAAAATCTGTGATGAATGGGAAATAGTACCTGTAGAAACACCAATTATTCTTTATCAATTATTACCTTCTCAGGTTGCCCAATTACAAAGAATTAACTTAGATATTGAAACTTTTGGGGAAAAACTTTGGGCTGTACGTACAGTTCCCGCAATGTTAAAAACACGGGAAGATTGCGCCGAAGCATTATTAGAATTAAGTTTAGGAGGAGACTTACAAACCGCCCAGGTTGCGGTTGCTTGTCGCAGTGCTATCCGCAATGGTACACCAATGACTTTACCAGAAATGCAGCAATTATTAGATGATTGGCAACGCACCCGCAACCCCCAGACCTGCCCACATGGTAGACCAATTTATTTATCTTTGGAAGAGTCTGCTTTATCTCGCTTTTTCCGTCGTCATTGGGTGGTTGGTAAAAGTCATGGTATCTAAGGAGTCAGGAGAAATTAATTACAAAAGAATTATGAATTTTACATGATGATTTTGTATAACTGTCTTGTCTACACGAGAAAGTATAGAAAAACTGAAGCAAGGCTATTTTAGAAAAGGCCGCTGAGAAATAAACAGCTAATACTTAGACATCCAACTTAATTTGAGAGTTTGGGGTTTTATGTCTTAGTGTTTTTTTTATCTCAAAAACTTGGGTAAATTCTCACAAATCCTTCCCACATTATATGGCTGTAATTACTGCTCTTGCTAATCAGTATTATCTCTATATCCGCAAAGATCAAAAACCTGTTGCTTGGGATATATACGATCCTAAACCACCCATTGACTTTGCTTTAACTACTTATTTCGGTAAAGTATTTCAAGCAATAGAAAAAAGTTCTCTTATCAGTAGTTTAGTCTTTTATGTCACTTGGAATGAAATTGATGAACTACCATCTTATGGGGAAAATGTGGTAGTTTTTGTATTGGGTGATGAATGGTATCGTATACCCAAATATGCTCACAAAGTCAGGGCGGTATTTAAGTGTGTAGGTACAAATTCCATTCTCGGATGTAACCCTATTGTACAACCTTCATTGTTAAACTTACTGACACTAATTCAGTTTTTAAGAATTTTATTAGTTGGTGTACCAAGCCGGGTTAATTATTATTGGCATCAATTCAAAAGTTTGGTATTAGGTAAAGGTCTAATTCCTCCTATCTATGATCTTCCCTTGGGTTACAATAACTCCAAGGATTTACCCATCAAAAATATCGCAGATCGGCTTTATGATACTTATTTTTCCGGGAGTGTTGTCCACAGACAATATCCTATCTGGTCTTTTAAATCTTGGTTAGGAACTCCTAAAGCATTATCTAGAAAATTGATGTTATCAACTTTAAAAAGTTTCCAAGAAAAACATCCTGAATTTAACGTTGAATTATCAATTACTGGTGGTTATCACAATAGAACTCAAGCGGATGAACGCAGCTATTGTGAAATCATGATGGATACAAAAATCTGTCTTGTTCCTAGAGGTACATCTTTTGAAACCACTCGGTTATTTGAGGGGATGAAATATGGTTGTGTTTTAGTCACAGAAGCTTTACCTTCTCGATGGTATTTAGAAGGTGCGCCGGTGATTAAAATAAAAAATTGGCAAGAATTACCAAAGGTGTTAAAAAATCTGTTGGAAAATAAAGAACTGATGGAAGAAATGCACTATAAATCATTAATTTTTTGGCAAAATAACTGTTCTGAAACTGTGGTTGCAAATTATGTAATTGAAAAGTTGAATAGGGAACTTTTTGTAAATTCTGGGGTTAATTTAGATCCACCCTAGTTTGATTTTACATCTCCCCAACCCCCTTAAAAAGGGGGGCTAATATTTATAAAATAATCATATATTTAATCAGGGAAAAAGTCTTGATTCAAACATTCATCGGTATTAAAAGGAGATTCTACAGGAAAAATATCAAGTAACAAACCTGTTTCTATAGACGCTTGCTGACGTGCATCTTGATAACATTCGGCAAATGTTTCTAAAAAAAAATTTTTTAAACTAGTTTTTAAACTAGGACTATCTTGGAAATGTTTATTTAATCTCCGGCGATGTTCAAAGATAGTCGAAAGGCAGCTTTTAGAGCGTTTTTCTGGCTGACATTTATATTTTAATAAGTGCATTAAAAGCACTACTAAATTACTTTCTAATGTTCTTTTTTCAATTCTTCCCATGCTTTCAATTTCTTCAATCAGATTTTCTAAATCAATTTCTGCAAATTTCCCTGCTTTTAATTGTTTGGCGGTTGTTTCTATCCATAGGTAAAAATCTTGTTCATAAAGATTAGTTTTTGTGGTACTTTTTAGCTGAGGTGTTGTCATTTTTAGCCTCCTGTAGTTGTTGATCAAAATAAGTTAGATTTGGTTTTATATTTCAGGGAGAACAAATTTAACTATTCTACATATCTAAACCACTATTCATAACTTCATCTAAACTAAAAGGAGACTCTTGAGGAAAGAAATTTAGTTTAATTCCTGTTTCTTGAGATGCTTTCAGACGAGCTTTATTATAACAATCTGCAAATAATTCTGTGAATAAAGGTTGTAAACTTGGACTGTCTTCTAATAATTCTTCAAGACAAATTCTTTGTTCAGTAATTGTACTCTGCCAACTTGCACTACGTTTTTCAGGTTGATAATGCCATTTTAATAAGTGCATTAGTAGCACAATTAAACGGCTTTTTAACTCTCGTTTTTCACTTCTTCCCATGCTTTCGATTTCTTCTATTAAATTTCCTAAATCAACTTCTGTAAAATCTCCTTTTCTTAAATGTTGGGCGGTTGTTTCTATCCATAGGTAAAAATCTTGTTCATAAAGATTAGTTTTTGTGGTACTTTTTAGCTGAGGTGTTGCCATTTTTTTACCTCCTGTGGGTACTTATCAATATTATACAATATTTTCCATTGAATGCAGATAAACTCAGATAATCTAATACCTACAAAATATCTTCAATACTTAACTTTAAAACCCTGATTAAATATTGCGTCAAAGTAAACGCATCAACCCCTAATTCTGTCCTTTCTTTTACTGCTAAAATACCCCCTTGAGAATGCCACCAAGCCGCAGCAGCTACCACATCTTCAATATTAACTTGTTTATTAACAACCCGCGCCAAAATTCCGCCCATTAAACCAGTTAAGACATCACCACTACCACCACGAGCTAAAGCTGGCGTACTTTCCGCATTGATCCAAACGACACCTTCAGGGTTAGAAATGGCGGTTCTTGCCCCTTTTAACAGCACTACAGCCCCTGTTTGTGATGCTGCTGTTTGTACTGCTTTCACCCTATCTTGATAATTAATATCAGGAAATAAACGATGAAATTCACCTGTGTGGGGTGTGAGAATTGTTGTATTTTGGCGTTTTTGTAAAGTGGAAATAGTCCCTAATTGTGCCAAGATATTTAAACCATCGGCATCCAAAATTAACGGCACATCACTATTAATTACCTGTTCAATAATTGGGGTAGCATCTGTAGTTAAACCTGGTCCACAAGCAATAGCATTAAATGAACTCAAATCTGTATTTGGAGGTAATTGTAAATGAGAAATTGCCCCGGTTTCCGTTTCAGGACATCCGATAATTAACGCTTCTGGTAAATGGGAAATTAAAAGCGGTTTAATACTTTCAGGTACGGCAATTGATAACATTCCTACACCCGAAGCACGCGCACCTAAACCCGTTAAAATTGCTCCCCCTGCATAACGTTTTGAGCCAGAAATTAATAGTAAATGTCCAGATTTATATTTGTGGGTTGTAGGGGAAAGAGGTAAAGATAAGGTATCAAATACTGTGGTTTTGGTAATGCGTTTAATTTTGGTAACTTCACCTAAAATCGCATGAATATCAGCTAAGGGAATATCAAAATCAATTAATTCTGCTTGTCCAATATATTCTAATGCTTGTTCTTGCAATAAACCCTGTTTCCATAAACCTAAACAAAAGGTATGAGTTGCACGAATAGCAGTACCTAAAACTTCCCCTGTATCTGTGTGTAAACCAGAAGGTAAGTCAATACTAAAAATCGGTTTATTCCAATCATTAAAATGGTTAATTGCTTCTGCAATATTCCCGGTAATTTCTCTTTCTAAACCAAAGCCAAATAACCCATCAATTAAAAAATCACAACTTGGTAATTCTGCCAGTTCTGTAAAACAAGGAATCCCCAAATTTTGGGCATATTGTAAATGTTGAGAAGTTAATTCTTTGAGTTTAGCAAAAGGTTGATAAATCCAAACTTGATAACCTTGAAAATGTAACTCTCTGGCTACAACTAAAGCATCACCTCCATTGTGTCCTGGACCTGCTAAAATTCCTACATTAGATCCCCCTTGAAAAGAGGGACTTTTAAACGAGGAGCTTTTAAAAGGGTGGCTAAGAGGTATGATAGATTGTAGGCGTTGCCAGTGGCGAGCGAAGCTATCGCTAATTAATCTCCCTACTTTTTCCATCAAAGCTGCAACCGGCATTCCCGCAGCAAATATTCGTCCTTCAATGTCACGCATTTGAGCAGCAGTGACTACAAATTGTTCTTTAGTCATTAGTATTAGTCATTAGTGATTAGTTATTAGTCATTAGTGATTAGTTATTAGTGATTAGTCATTAGTTATTCTTTTCTATCACCAATCACCAATCACCAATCACCTGTCACCTGTCACCTATCTTCCATAATAAACCCTAGCATTAGCATAACCTAAATTTCGCAAATAATTATTCCATTGTTCTGCTTCTTGGCGTTCTCTAAAACCTCCTACAGCTATATGCGCTCCTCGTGGTTGAGTTCTCATAAAAACATTAGTATTACCATCTATTTTTTGTCGAATTTCTCTACCAAGCAAGGGTAAGTTATTACTGCTGGTGGGAATGATAACGTAGTAATATCTACCTTGTTCTCTTTGAACATTAGGATTTACATTACGAAAATTATCTCCAGTAGAATAAGGTACTTCTCTACCAGAGAAATAGGAGATTTGTTCTGGGTTAGAAAAGCTGAGAATGCGAGCGCCACTAATACCATTTAATTCTAATTCTCTCACACGCTGTTGGGCGTTAGATGGTTTGCTAAAAACACCTGACTGAATAATATTACGTCCATTAAACGGACGAATATAAGCACTACTTTCAATTTGACGCACTTGTTGTAGAATTTGGGAGTTATCGCTATCAACATAGACAACATATCTTTCAAAGTTTTGTCCATATTGACTAATTTGTGTAGGTTGAGAAGTTTGATAGTTTTGATTATTTTGATAAAACTCCACTGCTGGTTGCAATTCTGGTAATCTGGTCTGTGCTAGACTATCTTCGCAAGTGAGCATCAAGCATCCACCCACAAGTAAAGAAATTACGGGTACAGTGGTAATTTGACGTGTTATTAAATGAGACATATTTGTAACCAGGGTTTCTCAAAATTTTCTACTAGCCATTATTTTAATCAGGATAATAAAAAATTACGGAGATGGGTGAAACCCCAAAACGAAAGAATTTTGTCAGGGTTTAGCTTTGCTAAAGCCCTACTTATGCTACTATGGGAGAGTGTTTGCCTTGTGCTAAAATCAAAAACCCTTATTATAGATGAACAGTAGCAAGCACTGTTAAAAGTGTAAATTATGAAAAAAGTTGTCGTTGGTCTTTCTGGTGGCGTTGACAGTTCTGTAGCTGCCGCTATTTTACACAATCAGGGCTATGATGTAATTGGTTTGACCCTTTGGTTAATGAAAGGTAAGGGTCAATGTTGCTCTGAAGGAATGATCGACGCGGCTAGTATTTGTGAACAATTGGGTGTTCCCCACGAAATTGTCGATATTCGGGATGTCTTTCAAGCGAATATTGTTGATTATTTAGTCTCTGGTTATAGTGTGGGAATTACGCCCCTGCCTTGTTCTCAATGTAACAAGACGGTGAAGTTTGGACCAATGGTGGAATATGCACGGGAGAAGTTAGAAAGTAATTACATAGCTACCGGTCATTATGCGCGAATTACTTATGATGAAACCACTGGACGTTATCAATTATTACGCGCCGTTGACCGCAACAAGGATCAATCTTATTTCCTATATGATTTGTCTCAAGATTTACTTGGGGCTTCGATCTTTCCTTTGGGAGAATTAAATAAAAGCGATACCCGCAAAATAGCTGCCGAATATGGGTTAAAAACCGCCGATAAACCAGAAAGTCAAGATTTATGCTTGGTAGAAAGTAACGGTTCAATGCGGGCATTTTTAGATAAATATTTAGCACCAAAACCAGGTGATATTGTGGATACCACTGGTAAGGTTTTGGGTAAACATGATGGTGTCCATCATTACACAATTGGTCAGCGTAAAGGTTTAGGAATTGCTGCTGCTGAACCTTTGTATGTGATTGAATTAGATGCAGTTAATAATCGTGTGGTAGTGGGCGATCGCACCAAAGGAACTCAAGGAGAATGCACAGTCAACCGGGTAAACTGGGTGTCTATTGCTGAACCTGCAACCCCCATCCGTGCAGAAGTGCAAATTCGTTATCGTTCCCAACCTGTAGCGGTGACGGTGATACCTTTAGAAAATGACAGAGTGCGGTTAGTTTTTGATGAACCTCAGTTCAGCATTACCCCAGGACAAGCTGCGGTTTGGTATGAAGGGGAAAAGGTATTAGGTGGGGGAATAATTGAACAGTTTAGTTAAGTAGTGTAAATAAACGACTACGCCCGTAAAGTCGAAGATTACGCTTTATTAGGTGTACCTGAATATTTGATTGTAGATTATTTGGGAATTGGAGGAAGAGAATATATTGGTAAACCCAAACAACCAACAATTACTATTTGTACCTTAGTTGGTGATGAATATGAAAAGCAATTGTTTCAAAATAACGATCAACTTGTTTCTTCCATCTTTCCTAACTTGCAATTAACAGCACAACAAATCTTTACAGTGTAATTGTTAGATGAAAAATGTACTATCTGCAAACAGCAATTAACCATGATTGTAAAGAGTAAAATTTCTATCTAACCAAATAACATAAAATATAGCACCATCTCTATAGCCTACCATTGCTTTTATACCGGAAAAGCGAAAAGCAATAAAATTGACATCTTCTGTAATAAATTTGGGAATTGGTGCTTTAATAGCATCCCTAGAAATTTTTTCATAACCAAGTTGGTGTCTACCTTGCGAGTGTATTTGACTCCAGGTTAATTTACTCAGTCTATGCAATTTTAAAGCAAATGCAACCTGATCATCTTTCTCACACTTAGTTAAACAATATTCACCCTCTAGGTAACGTAGAGAAAATACAGGTGGAGCTTTTTCTGGAGAAATTTCTTTTTGATCATTTGGAGTTGTTAGTTTATTACCCCTATCTTTTTGGGGTTGTTTAATTTTTTTCTTACTCATCTTCATCTAAAAGCTGAGTTTTAAAATATTTTTTTAGACATTCATGAGTAATAACATCACTTACATCTGTGTCTTTCCAAGGTTCTTCATTATGAGTCATATTTCTCAATTTCCAAGCTGAAAATTGACCATATACGCTATAAACTTCATCTAGTAAATCAACAGTTTTTTCATCGTATATCGAAAAATCAATATCTTCAGGAATGGGAATTGCACTAGAAGCAAAGTTTTTATACTCATGATAAACTTCCGGTACAACTGGTCCATGAATCCAAGCTTCAACAGGCTCAGGAAACAAAGGTTCGTTATACAGTGCTAAATGAAAACCTTGTGCGTAGTAAAGTAATTTTTGTAGTTTCAGATTAGAAATTAAATCCCCAGCATCTTCATCAGCTTGAGATAGAAAATACTTTGCAACATCATGACAACTGAGCATACTTGTTTCCTTCGATTTTGATAATTCCAGCAACTATTCTTAGTAATAAAAAGTATCTTAAATTTTTTCCTTCGAGCGAATAATATATATTTCTAAAATACTATTGTACTACACAATATTAATTAAAGCAACCGTTCAGGTATCCATTTCTGACCCTACTGCGGGACTGAGGTTAGCAAAATAAATTTCACCACGTTTCATCTTTCAACCCATCCTCTAGGGTTAATTCCCATTCTGGGTCAATTTCCGCTGATGCTTCCCGATATGCTTGTTCCAACTCTTGAAATATCAATAAATCTAATGCTAACTCAATTACTTGAGAACGAGATTTACAACCTTTGGTAATTTTGTAGTTCTCCACAAACTGCAATAAAGCTGTTGGCAAGGAAATAGATATTTTTCCCGTTTGCATAGTATTACCATTTGGCAATCTCATATTTCTTACTCAAAGGTAGCATAAGTTAAGTAGGGTTTGCGGAGAAAGTCTTTTAGTAGAGGCAGGGAATAGGGAATAGTAAGAATTTAGTTTTTACCCAGTCACCAGTCACCAGTCACCAGTCACCAGTCCCCAGTCCCCAGTCACCAATCCCCAATCACACCCTTTCCGACCGGCAATAGAAAATTTTTTTTGTGAACTTGTAACACAAAGTACCCACAATTTGATAACTTAGTACATAGATTGCAACAATATTTATAAATTACGGAAGGAATCACGTTGAGTTACCAACCAGATGCGATCGCCCCCCACGGCGGAGAATTAATTAACAGAATTGCTTCAACTGAACAAAGAGAATTATTTCTTTCCAAAGCAGAATTTTTACAACGAGTAACCCTTGATGAGCGAGCCGTTTCCGATCTAGAAATGATTGCGATCGGTGGTTTTAGTCCGCTGACTGGTTTCATGAACCAAGCCGACTATAATCGCGTAGTCGCAGAAATGCGATTGGCTAACGGTACTGTTTGGTCAATTCCCATTACACTATCTGTCACAGAAGAAGTTGCCGCCCCTCTCCAAGTAGGTGGTTTAGTGCGTCTGGATAACCCCAATGGCGAGTACATTGGGGTTTTGGAACTAAGCGAAAAATATACTTACGACAAAAAACGCGAAGCTGTAAATGTATATCGCACAGATGAAGCCAAACACCCTGGAGTACAGGTAGTATATAACCAAGGTTCTGTGAATCTGGCTGGGGATATCTGGTTACTGCAACGTGATCCTCATCCCCAGTTTCCCGCCTACCAAATAGATCCCGCTGCTTCCCGGCAAATGTTTAGAGAAAAAGGTTGGAAAACTATCGTTGGTTTCCAAACCCGCAACCCCATCCACCGCGCCCATGAGTACATTCAAAAGTGCGCCTTGGAAACAGTTGATGGTCTATTTTTACACCCATTAGTCGGTGCAACCAAAGAAGACGACATCGCTGCGGATGTACGGATGCGTTGTTATGAAATATTAATGGATCATTATTACCCCTTAGATCGAGTAATTCTGGCAATTAACCCAGCGGCAATGCGTTATGCAGGACCCAGAGAAGCTATTTTCCATGCTCTAGTGCGTAAAAATTACGGCTGTACACATTTTATAGTTGGGCGAGATCATGCGGGAGTAGGTGACTACTACGGCACTTATGACGCTCAATATATATTTGATGAGTTTGCGCCAGAAGAACTGGGCATTGTGCCAATGAAGTTTGAACACGCTTTCTACTGCACACGCACCAAACAAATGGCCACCACTAAAACCAGTCCTAGCAAACCAGAGGAACGGGTTCACCTATCGGGAACAAAAGTTAGAGAAATGTTGCGTCGTGGTGAGTTACCCCCACCAGAATTTTCTCGTCCAGAAGTGGCAGCCGAGTTAGCCAGAGCAATGTCTATCCAACAACCAGCTTTGGTTTAAAGAGACTGAAAAAGTAGCAAAAAGTCTAATTTCAAACTTTACTCTTTAGCCCTCAGCCCTTTAAGCTGTACCTTATCGACTGAGGGTTAACAGCTAATTTATGAAACGGCGTGCGTTTTTAGGAAGAATTGGCTCTATACTGGCACTATTGGGTTTAACTCAAGCTGAGTGGTTGACTTTGGGAAATCACTATTATCAAGCTTTAGCAGCACCCAATAGCCGCAAGTTGGCATTGCTAATAGGTATAAATCAATATCCACAAAGTCCCGCCCTTGGTGGTTGTCTGACAGATGTGGAATTGCAAAAAGAACTTTTGATTCACCGTTTTGGCTTTGCAACTTCAGATATTCTTACCTTAACTGAGGAACAAGCCAGTCGAGAATTTATTGAGGCAGCTATTTTAGATCACTTGGGTAAACAAGCAAAAGCCGATGATGTTGTGATTTTCCACTTTAGCGGCTATGGTAGTCGTGTCAAGTTGGGTACTTTCCCAGAAAATTTGCAGAATGCCCTGATCCCAGTTGACGAAAATTCACAGAATATAAATTTTGTCAACTATTTATTAGAAGAAAATCTTTTAGGATTATTGCGATCGCTCCCCACAGACCGAGTAACAGCAGTATTAGATACTAGCTACTATGCTAAAAGTACATTACATCCTGCCGGTTTGCGATTTCGCGCCCGTCCAGAACCATCAACAGCAAAGTTAGCACTCAAAGAACTGGATCTGTTCAACCACCTGCAAACACAGAACTCAGTTGCTAACAATGTCATGGTGATAAAAGCAACTTCACAACCAGAGCAAACAGCAGGAGAATTATTGTTTTCTGGTTTCAGTGCGGGTTTATTTACCTACGTTCTGACTCAATATCTATGGGAAGCAACCCCAGCCACAACAATTCAAGTTCTGCTATCTCATGCTAGTAGTTCTATGTACAAACTGGGTAGTGAACAGCAACCAGGGTTACTCAGTGAGAAGAAAAATCCTCAAAGTGTTTTAATTAATGAGAATTTTCCCATAGAAAGCACTACAGCAGAAGGAGTAGTGAAAGCTAAGGATGACGATGGTAAAACAGTACAATTATGGTTAGGAGGAATCCCCCCGCACGTTTGGCAATACTATGGTGTTAATTCGAGATTGACTTTGCCGACTGGAGAACAGTTAATATTAAAGTCCCGCAGTGGCTTAACTGCAAAAGCACAGATATCTAGTCAAGAACATAGCAAATCTCTACAAGTTGGGCAACTGGTACAGGAATCTGTACGTATGTTACCCCGGAATATTAATTTAACAGTAGCCTTAGATTCGGGACTGGAAAGAATTGAGCGTGTAGACGCTACCAGTGCCTTTGCAGCCATTACCCGCATGATAAATATTGCCTCAGCAGATCAGGGCGCTGATTACGTATTTGGTAAAGTGGAAAATGTTCCTAGTCGTTATGGTCTTTTTTCTCTCAGTGGTGAGCTAATACATAATACTTCTGGAGAAATTGGAGAAGCAGTTAAAGTTGCAGTACAAAGATTAACACCCAAATTTTCCACCTTGTTAGCCGCCAAGTTATGGCGACTGACAGAAAATGAAGGTTCTTCTCGTTTACCTGTGAAAGCGAGTTTGGAGATGATGAACAAAATCTCGCCCCGTGTAGTGATGCAGCGACAAACATGGCGCAATCTGAGTGGGGAAACTACAACTAACAAAGCATTTACCACCCCAGGAACAGTTGTTCCTACAGTTCCCGTGGGTAGTAGGATGCAGTACCGGGTAGAAAATTTGAGCGATCGCCCAATTTATGTAATGCTGGTGGGGTTAAATAATACTAGAAGTGCCATAGCTTTTTACCCTTGGCAAATGTCCCCAGAAGCAAGTGCTTCTGACACCAAACCCGATCTGCAAGAAATAATCATTCCCCCAGGACAAATCCTCAAATTCCCCCAAAATGATACTACCTTTGGCTGGTTGTTACCTACACGAGCATTGTTTTGTGAACATCAACTAATTTTGAGTACATCTCCTTTTACGGAAACTTTAGCAGCCTTGGTAACGGCTAGGTATCCCACCGCTGATCAACAGCCCATTAGTCAGTTAGTTAATGCCTTAGAAGTTGCCCAAGCTTTACTGCAAGACTTACATAATGGTACTAAGGCTAAAGCGGAAATCAATGGAACTACTACTGATTCTTATGTATTAAATGTGAATAACTGGGCAAGTCTGAATTTTAGTTTTAAGGTAGTGTGAGGGGACTGGGGACTGGGGACTGGTGACTGGTGACTGGGGACTGGGGACTGGTGACTGGGGACTGGTGACTGGTGACTGGTGACTGGGGACTGGTGACTGGTGACTGGGAGGATGAATAACCCAATTCCCAATTCCCAATTCCCAATGCCCAATGCCCTATAAATACTTCTCCAACAACAAACTTAACTTCTCCTTAGTTGCGGCTGGTGCATTTGCTAAATTTGTCAAAATTGCATATTTCAAAGCAGAATGGGCATCACTTTGAGGGGGGTTTTCACTTAACCGCTTTACAGTTTCTTGAATTACTTTTTGGGCATTTACCCCATTGCGTTGTAAATTGCCAATCACCATCTCTACTGTGACATTATCATGATCTGGATGCCAACAATCATAATCTGTAACTAAAGCCAAAGTTGCATAAGCAATTTCCGCTTCTCTGGCTAACTTTGCTTCTGGTAAATTGGTCATGCCAATAATTGTTGCACCCCAACTGCGATAAAGATTTGATTCAGCTTTGGTAGAAAATGCAGGACCCTCCATACAGACATAAGTACCTTCACGGTGAAGAGTGACATCAGGTAAATTTAGAGAAGCGATCGCATCAGCTAAAACAGCCGCCAAATTTTTACAAATTGGATCACCAAATGCAATATGCGCTACAATTCCTTCACCAAAAAACGTGGAAATACGGTTTTTAGTTCTGTCAATAAACTGATCTGGAACTACCATATCTAATGGTTTTACCTCTGCTTTCAACGAACCAACTGCACTAGCAGAAATTAAGTATTTTACTCCTAATTGCTTCATAGCATAGATATTGGCACAGAACGGCAATTCAGAAGGTAATAACGTATGATTACGACCATGACGAGCCAAAAAGGCAACTTTTGTATCTGCTAAAGTGCCGATAATTACCGCATCTGATGGTGAGCCAAAAGGTGTTTCTATTTCTATTTCTTCTACATCCTTCAGAGATTCCATTTTGTATAAACCACTGCCACCAATAATTCCAATTTCCGCTAATGTCATATTTTATAAACCTGTGAACTTTTAAACATCTAAGTTATTTTACCGAAAAAATGAATAACCTAAAGCTACAAATTTGCAATTAGATTAAATTTTGTGCGTTTCCGTAGCGCTACGAATGTAAACTTTATCAAAAGTTGATATTTTAGAATAGATTAGCATCGAAAATAAATAAACTGCGAGGTGGAAATATGCAATTTATAGCTAATTCAGATCCCAGCAATTTAGAAGCAATCTTGCAACGCATATTTACCAATCGCCGAATTACGCGCCAAGATCAACATATTATGCAAATCAATCAAGTATTTGATGGTTTAAAAAAAGGCTTAATTAGAGTTGTAGATTAAGAAATTTGAAATTTTAGATTTTGGATTAACTCCATACATCTCAGGTGTTTTATTATCAACATCACTGGTAAGCAGGTATCTATATTTGTTAATATTTGTGATGTAAAAAACCTGAAAATAGGGTAAGTCTTGATTACTATGCCAACATCTGCAATTGATAATAAAAATGCAGCAGCTATTCATGCAGCTAAAGAAAAAGTTGCTGTGTGCGATCGCTCCCATTGGGGACGCATCCGTGTTTCTAGTGATGACAGTCTGCGGTTTTTACACAACCAAAGCACCAATGATTTTCAACGCCTCAAACCAGGTGAAGGTTGTGATACTGTAATGGTTACATCCACAGCCAGAACTATAGATTTAGTAACTGGTTATGTTCTCGATGATGCAGTGTTACTTTTAGTTTCACCCCATCGACGAGAATTTTTGATGTCATGGTTAGATCGTTACATATTTTTTGCAGACAAGGTAACGTTAACCGATATCACTGATGAAACTACAACTTTTAGCCTCATCGGACCCCAAAGCGATGCTATTGTAGAAAAATTGGGGGCTGGTTCACTGATTGGTAAACCCAATAATAGTCACATTGTGGTTGATAATATGATTTTTGCCGTGGGTAGTGGGTTAGCTATCCCTGGATATACTCTCATTTTCCCTGTAGCGGAAAAACAAAAACTGTGGGAGAAAATATTAGAATATGATGCGGTAGAATTGAGCGATCGCCATTGGGAAACTTTGCGAATATTACAAGGTCGTCCTGTACCCGATGCAGAAATCACTGATGAGTATAATCCCTTGGAGATCGGTTTGTGGCAAACTGTATCTTTTAATAAAGGTTGTTACATTGGTCAAGAAACCATTGCTAGATTAAACACCTATAAAGGTGTAAAACAATATTTATGGGGAATTAGTCTTAACGCTCCCGCAGCACCAGGAAGCGTGATTACCATAGGAGATGAAAAAGTCGGTAAACTTACCAGTTACACAGAAACCCCTGAAGGTCATTTTGGACTAGGTTACATTCGTTCTAAAGCTGGTGGTGTAGGGTTAAAAGTGCAAGTAGGAAACAGTGAAGGAGAAGTTGTTTCCATCCCCTTTGTTTCTCATGAATATCCATTATAGGTGATTGGTGATTGGTGATTGGGTTATTAACTTCCCCTTGCACCCTACCCCCCTGCTTTCTTCCCAGTCCCCAGTCCCTCACAAGGGTAGGTATTTTACATTGTCGTCAGGGCAAGACTTGGTGGACAAGGTGGACAAGGTGACAAGGGAGGAAAACAGTACAAAGTCTGTATTCTTAGTCACAAAAATAGTCCGTCAAAAAACCATTGTCCGTATAAAATCTTCCTTGTCCATCCCTTCGACTACGCTCAGGACAAGCCTTCCTTGTCTTCCTGGTCTTGCCTTCACAGATTATATTAAAAACCTACCCCTGTGAGGTCCCCAGTCCCCAGTCACCTATTCACCCCTGGACAAAATTCATCCATCCAAGCGGGTAAACTGCGGGCGTTAGTAGTAGCAGAAATATAAGAAATTTCTTTGACGGGAAGACCTGTAAATTGATATTTGATAGGAATTGGTTCTGTGATATTTGGTAATCGCCCAATTCCTAATCTATGGGTTTTCTGAGATATTTCTTCCCTAGCTGCGGTAAAATGATGATCTACTGGTTTGCTAATTGTCACCGCAGAAACAGATTGCTGTTTGTGTTCAACACTGGGAACAATTCTTAACAATACCTGTTTTTTTTTCGGTTCAACCCTAGACTGAAAATCTTGTTTTATCTGTGTATCTGTATGAGAACAAGTCACAGAATTTTTGTGAACAATTTGGTTTTTAGCTAAAGATTTTTCTAATTCTAATAAACGCAACTCCTCATCAGGATTAAAATTCAACCCTAAAGCAGCGACTATTTGATCAGGATTATTATTTAACTCCAGAATAAAAGGAAGTATGTGCTGTAAACGCGGTTCTAAAACCGAGAGAGTGGCTAAAATATAACCAGATGAAGGTCGTCTCACACCATCATAGGTGTGCCAAATTTGCATTTTTGTTAACCAAGAAATATTTTCTTGATAGTAAGTTAACCACTTTAATTTTAAAACTTGGCGTAGCTGCTTAATGTCCATCAGTTTTCTCGCTTCCGTGAACAAGATGCTGTTTTCGGATATTTTTTCATCAGCATTATCTCTGAGGATGAAAACGATGATATAGCATTCTGCGGACTCTTTGACCACCTATTAAATGTTTTTCCACCACTAGGTGTACTTCCAGAGGTAAAACCCGACAATACCACACCATCTCAGGTAACACTAGCACCATTGGACCATTACCACACTGACCCAAGCAGCCACTAGCTGTAACTGTCACATCAGGAACGGATGAAGCTTGAAAAGCTGCTAATACTTCTTTTGCACCTTGTTTGATACAGCTACGATGTTGACACACCTGCACACATTTAGTAGATTCTACTTGATCTTCTGTTGGTAGATTTAACATTACGAATAACCTAAATTTTGAATTATAGCAGGAGGCAGGAGGCAGGAGGCAGGAGGAAAACTGGCTTGGTGAGTGGCTTTAAACTTAAATGCTGTACCTCATCAATCTGCAATCTGCGATATCTTGAATAAAACAATTATCAATTGTCAATTTTCAATTATCAATTGGTAAAAATGATAGAGGTTGACTCATGTTAGCAGCAAAACCTAAAATTCCTGGATCTCGATGTTCATAAAGTAATTCACCTTGATTATTAAATAAAAATGTTCCACCACGTTGAGTTAAATAAGCAGATGATGGTACATAAGTTGACCAATTTTTTAATACTTCTACCATATTTTTCAGTCGCAGAGTAGCTAATTCAAAAGGACGTTGAAAACCACTACCTCCAGCTAGTTTAAAAAACGAACCTTTAAAAGCTGGTAAAGGAGTACCTTCAATCATTTCATCATCTGCTATAAGTTGGGGTGCTTGTTTATCTCCTTTATATCCTCTAAAAACTTCTTTTAATGTTCCAGGACTACCAATACCTGCACACATTAACATTAAATTTAACCAAGATTTCTGACCTAGAGAAAGTCCAGGAACAGAAACTTTTAAACCTGGATAAAGATTCAGTTTTTGATGTAATTCGGCATTTTCATCAACAAATAAATTTTCTTGGGGAAATCCTGTATATTCACAGAATTTTCTTCCAGAAGTGAGATTCCCAATACCTACTGCACGAATAGCAATTTTTTGATTTGCTAAATTTTGCGCTTCTCGCTGTAACCACCAGGCATATTCTAAACTATCAAAATCTCCCAGTTGTGGCAATACTAAAACTAGGATTTTTGCAGCACTTTCGCAATTTTCTAACAACGGTTTTATAGTGCCATCACTCACACATTGAAGTTTGGTTTGAGAAAAAATAGTGTAGGGATTCATAGGATTTTAGATTTTAGATTTTGGATTTTGGATTTTAGATTTTATCAGTTTTAAGTAAATCAACTTTCAAAAATATCATCCCCAGATCCCCGACTTCTGCGATAAATTCACAATTTATTGACACGATCATCAAAGAAGTCGGGGATCTTATCAACCCTTTAACTAACAGACAACCCTTTACTAGCTAACCATTCTTTGTTAAATATCCGTGATTGATAGCGAGATCCGCTGTCACAAAGAATAGTCACAATAGTATGTCCGGGTCCCAATTGTTTCGCTAAAGCCACCGCAGCACCAACATTAATTCCTGTTGAACCACCCATTAATAAACCATCTTTTCTTAATAGTTGATAAACCACTCGTAAAGCTTCTTGATCATCAATTTGAATGGCATCATCAATGGGTACGCCTTCCATATTAGCGGTAATTCTACTGTTACCAATACCTTCAGTAATAGAACTACCTTCGATTTTGATTTCGCCGGTTTTCACATAGCTATATAAACCGCTACCCATCGGATCGGCAACAACACATTTAACATTGGGGTTCTTTTCTTTCAAACACATTGCCACACCTGCAAAAGTTCCACCTGTACCGGTTGCAGCTACCCAACCATCAATTTTACCCCCTGTTTGTCGCCAAATTTCCTCACCGGTGGTTTCGTAATGGGCTTGACGATTTGCTAAATTATCAAATTGATTCGCCCAAATGGCGTTTTCCATCTCGGCGGCAATTCTACCAGATAATTTAACGTAATTATTAGGATCTTTGTAGGGTACAGCCGGAACGGGACGAACTTCCGCCCCCAAGGTTGTCAGCGCGTCTATTTTTTCTTGAGATTGGGTATTGGGAATAATAATTAGGCATTTATAACCTTTAGCATTACAGATATGCGCTAATCCTATTCCTGTATTACCCGCAGTTCCTTCTACTACTGTACCACCGGGTTTAAGTAAACCTTTTTTTTCTGCATCTTCAATAATGTACAATGCTGCACGATCTTTGACAGAACCTCCGGGATTGAGAAATTCTGCTTTGGCTAAAATTTCGCAACCAGTTTCTTCACTAAAGCTGTTTAAACGTATCAGTGGCGTGTTACCAATAGTACCTACAAATCCTTGTTTTATATCCATATTCAAATCTATCTGAGTTCTACCCTTTCAAATTTTGCCTTTATTTGCATCTATTCACAATCTTTTACACTTCCCCAGGTGAAAAATTTGTACATCATTTCCTGGAAGTAGCTCAAAAAGCGTAGGTTATAATACAGGGTAATTGACTACAGAGATAAAAGCAATATGACATCGCCAAATGAATACAATAGAGAAATGTAACGACGAGTAGATAAGCGACTGAGGGAAATAGATAATCTCATAAATTCTCATGAAGCACCTTTTTATCAAACACAAAAACATCAGCCAGAAAATTCTCAAAAACCAGAAAAGAAAATAGTAATTTTTGCGGCTAAATTTTCGGGACTTGCTGTTGCTGCCGTGGTTGTCGTGCAGATATTATTATTTATAGCAAGAATTGTTGTAATTGCTGCTTTAGCTTTTTTTGTTTATAAACTATTTCTAGAATCAAAATTACCAAAGATGAAATAAAATTTGTTGGATGAATATTAATATTTTCCATTAAACCAACAATCACAATCACCAAATTTTCGCCATATTCAAAACAAACCCTGGTAAAATAGGATCACAATTTACGGTTTCAGGATTTTCTAAACATTCCACTGGTTGTCCAGGACGATAAATATAAACTCGGCGATGTTTACGATCAATTAATAATCCTAATTGTATTCCGGGTTCTTCCATGTATTCCATCATTTTCTCTTTTAATGGTTGCAAATTATCGGAAGCTGACCTTAATTCAATGATAAAATCTGGACAAATAGGAGCAAACTTTTTCTGTTGTTCTGGTGTCAAAGTATTCCATCTTTCTAATTTTATCCAGGAAGCATCGGGAGAACGTTCTGCACTTGTGGAAAGTTTAAAACCTGTACTGGAAGAAAAAGCAATACCCGTACCATCTTTTTCTGTCCATACCCACAACTGTCCTAGAATATTAATCTCTCTGTTTCCGGTTTCTGATCCTGCTGGTGACATAATTGATATTTCTCCAAATTTATTTCTCTCAATGCGTAAGTTACGGTTAATTTGACAGAAATCAAAAAATTGTTCATCTGTCATTTTAACTGATGATGGTAATTGAAAAACTATAGGTGATGATAGCATTATCTTTAATCCTACTTTGCTGATCTAACTTATTGTATTATATAAAAAAACGGTGGGTTATAAAATCTTTAACCCACCCTACGAATGAATATTTATGGTAATGAAAACTATTTATTAGGTTGGGGAGTCATGCGTAAATAAGGTTTAATTTCTTGATAACCTTTGGGGAATTTCTCTTTGAGAACTTCGGGATCTTTTAAGGATGGAACAATTACACAATCATCACCATCTTTCCAGTCTGCTGGTGTAGCAACACTGTAGTTATCTGTCAATTGTAAAGAGTCAATTACCCGCAATAATTCATCGAAGTTGCGGCCAGTGCTGGGGGGGTAGGTGAAAGAAAGACGTAATTTTTTGTTGGGATCGATAATGAATACAGAACGCACTGTGATGTTTGCGGCCGCGTTAGGATGAATCATATCATAAAGGTCAGAAACCTTTTTGTCTGCATCTGCCAAAATTGGGTAGTTGAGGGCGGTGTTTTGGGTTTCTTCGATATCACCTACCCAACCGTTATGAGATTCTACATCATCAACACTGAGAGCGATCGCTTTCACGTTGCGTTTGTCAAATTCGGGTTTTAACTTTGCAACTGTACCTAATTCTGTGGTGCAAACAGGTGTATAGTCAGCAGGGTGAGAAAATAATACTACCCAGCTATCACCCGCCCATTCATAAAAATTGATGTCGCCGTGTGTAGACGCTTGTGTAAAGTTAGGTACTGTATCACCAAGACGGAGAGCCATGCTAGATTCCCTGTAATTAGAAAAGATAGTTATTTTACTTTGACAGTATGACACAAATCAACTATTATCCTATGGACATTTTGCAGATTGCAACAAAATTTTAAGTTTCTTAACTCTGAGGATATCAATCCCATTAATTCTTTATTCTGACTCCTGACTCCTGGCTCCTGCCATAATTTCTTGATATGCTTGAATTACTTGTTGTGCGATCGCATCGCAGCTAAAATTATTTAACGCATATTCTTTAGCATTTAACCCCCGTCGTTGACATTCTTGGATATTTGATAAAGCTGTTTTTAATAACTCAAAAATTGATTCAACTTGGTTTTTTTCTTGGTTTTGAACATACAGCAGATTTCATTATTATGAGGTACAAATCATAATTATGAAACTCTTGTGGGGTGGGCATACTTCGACAAGCTCAGTACAAGTCTTGCCCGCCAATCGTGTACCTCATTACAAAGGAAAGTGCTGTAACTGTTTACGCTATGTGTTCTTGAACTTGTGAAACTAATTCCTTTGTCCAATAGTTTACCAATTCCGTATCCGCAGCTTCTACCATAACTCTAATTACTGGTTCTGTGCCAGATGCACGGACTAATATCCGTCCATTATCACCCATTGCGGCTTTGGCTTTGGCGATCGCTCTCTGTACTGGTTCGCATTTTTCCCAACCTAAGCGTTTTTCTCTGTCTTCTACTCTCACGTTTTGTAATAGTTGCGGATAGGTTTGAAAACTTTGATCTACCATTTCTGCTAAGGAAACTCCTGCTGCTTTCACCACTGCGGCTAAATGTAATCCTGTTAATAAACCATCTCCAGTCATGCCATAATGACGACATAGGATATGTCCTGATTGTTCTCCCCCTAACATTCCCCCAGTTTTTAACATTTCTGCTTGTACGTACTGATCCCCGACGGCGGTACGAATTAATTTACCACCCTGCTTTTCCCAAGCTTTCTCAAATCCCAGGTTAGCCATGACTGTGGAAATAATCAAGTTATCTGGTAATTTTTGTTGCTCTTGCAAATGACAACCCCAAAGGTAAAGAATGTAATCACCGTTTACTTGTCTACCAGTATTATCTACAGCTAATACTCGATCTGCATCGCCATCAAAGGCAAAACCCATATCGGCTTTATACTCTTTCACTGCGTCAGCTAAAATATCTAAATGGGTAGAACCGCAATTGACGTTAATGCGATCGCCATCCGCTTGGTTATGCAAGCAAATTACATCCGCGCCCATCTGAGTAAATACGGTCGATGCTAACCCCACAGCCGCACCCCAAGCCACATCTAAGACAATTTTCATTCCTTGCAGATTTACTTGTGGCTGTAATGGTTGTTGCAGTGCCTGTCCGTAATCTCCAATTAATTCTGTTCTTAAATAATGCTTTCCACAGTTGCTTACACTGCTAACAGTTGCCAGTTTACCCCGCAAACCCGCTTCTATTTGCCCTTGTAATTCTTTTGACAGCTTTGTACCATTTGCCCCAAAGATTTTAATACCATTATCTTCTGGTGGGTTATGGCTGGCAGATATCATTACACCACCGATAGCTTCTGTGATGCTGGTAAGATAAGCAACGCAAGGAGTGGGACATAAACCCAAATACCAAACTTCTAGCCCTGCGGCGGTTAAACCTGCACTTAACGCCATTGCCAGCATATCACTAGAATTTCTGGAGTCTTGACCTAAAATTATCGGTCCATTTTTTGCTAAACCATTATTTGCAGCATGATCACGTAAAACAATACCCGCCCAAAAACCAACCTGTAAAGCCAAAGGAGCATTTAACAATTCTCCCACTTTTCCCCGAATGCCATCTGTACCAAATAACGGCGTTTTTGGCAAGGATAGCAAACTAGGAACAAAATTACTTGCAAGACTGGCCACATAACCATCAGATATACTGCTTTGAGTCCGAGTTATAGAAGAAACCATATTTTTCAACACTCCACACCATTAAACATTTCGGAGAATAACACTTTAATCCCTGTTCAACAATTCTGAGGAATTATTAACAAACAGTACACCTGTAATTTTTCCTGAATGACTATGAACTTTAACGATTTTATGTTAAGTAACATTACAGGTGCTTATTAATTGTTTACTATAAAAAATCCTCATTGTTGGCTAAATCAAGCAATTAGCTTTGTATTTATAACCTAATAAATGTCTATTGCCAGAATTAAGGTATAAATAAATACTAAAACACTGTAACTTAATGAATTTTAATATAAATTCTCATCAAATAGTTCTAATGTAACCTTTTAGTGGCATTTTTTCGCCATTTGTCAAAAATCCCAACAGTTGACTTTTTAAAGTAGAGAAATTTAGCATGAGCAGTAATTTAGCCTCCAAGTTACGAGTAGGTACAAAAAAAGCGCATACAATGGCAGAAAACGTTGGTTTTGTCAAGTGCTTTTTAAAAGGAGTGGTAGAAAAAAATTCATACCGGAAACTGGTTGCTAACTTTTATTTCATCTACTCAGCAATGGAAGAGGAGATGGAAAAGCACAAAAATCACCCTGTTGTGGGTAAAATTTATTTTCCTGAACTGAACCGCAAGCATTCTTTAGAGCAGGATTTAGCTTACTACTATGGTTATAACTGGCGGGAGCAGATCAAATTATCCCCTGCTGGTGAGACTTATGTAAACCGCATTCGGGAAATTTCCGCTACAGCACCCGAATTGTTGGTTGCACATTCCTATACTCGTTATTTGGGTGACTTGTCTGGTGGACAAATTCTTAAAAACATTGCTGTAACTGCGATGAACCTGGGTGAAGCTGAAGGTACAGCTTTTTATGAATTTGCAGATATTAGCGATGAGAAGGGATTTAAAGCCAAATATCGGCAAAATTTGGATGAAATGCCCATTGATGATGCTACAGGCGATCGCATTGTCGAAGAAGCTAACGACGCTTTTGGTGTAAACATGAAGATGTTCAAAGAGTTAGAAGGTAATTTGATCAAGGCGATCGGTATCATGGTTTATAACACCTTGACTCGTAAGCGGACAAAAGGTAGTACAGAATTGGTGACTGCTGAGTAATTAGGTGACAGGTGACAGGTGACAGGTGACAGTATTAAAAGCCTTTCATTGTCTCGTCTATAATTAACAACCATTGAATTAGGGGTAATTTCCCTGTGATTGTTTTCTGTGGATGAAAGCAAGCGGAGGGAAGTTACCCCTAAATTTTAAAATCATCTATATTAGGACTTACGCACTAGAGAGATTGTGCGTCAGTCCTGTAAAATAAAGTCAGTTCAATTCACCTCACTTTTACTTCTGACTCCTGACTTCTGACTCCTGACTCCTGCTGTAATGAGGTAATTATGGAAAAAACAATTACTATTACTTTCACACCAGAAGGAAATTTAGAACTTCCTCCAGAAATTCGAGAACAATTTGTTAATGGTGAAAAATATGCAGTTAGCTTCACAGAAGATGGTATTTTCTTTAAAAAAGCTCCTAAAATAGATTGGCAGGAATTAAGAAAGAGAAGAGAAGCAGTAAATGATCCTAACCCATTAACAACAGAAGAAATTTGTGAAGTTGTGCGAGAAGTTCGCAGGGGAAATATTCAATTAAACTAAGATAAATTACGCAATCTTATGACTAAAGTAGAATTTACCATTCCCATCCATGCAGTTACAGATACTATCAGACAAGAAGCAGAGATTAAAGCAAAGGAAGCTTATGTGATGACGCTGCTGAAACATGGAGAAATTAGCAGTGGTAAAGCAGGTCAATTATTAGGAATATCTCGATTAGATGTGATTAAATTAATGTCTCAATATGAGATATCTATTTTTGATGATAGTATGAGTTTAGAGGAATTTCAGGCAGAAGTAAATCAGGCAAAAATGAAATATTAACTAATAGCAAAGTTTGTATATTGTCTGATTTGAGGATGACGAAAACCAAGCACAATATCCTGTGTAGGAACACCTGCTGCTATAAAATCATTAGCAATACCTTCTTCTGTATCATCATATTGAATCCAAATTTTATGATCAATCAAATCTACATGAATAGGTGTGGTATGTAGATATTAATCATCATTCCAACCAATATCTAATACTAGATAAAGTCCATGTTCATCATCAAATAAAACTTGGGAGTTATAACCATCAGGTATAGAAGCACGATATTCGGCGATTTCTGTTAATATGCTTTTGATGATGTCTTGATATTTTAATTTTGTATCCATAAGTAATTGACTATTCATTCATATAATTCTTGATCTATATTTTGCGCTAAACTCCCATTTTCTACTACTCCAATAAACTCAGCTAGTGGATCATTTATGATATTTTTTTCACTGGGTAAAGGAATATTATCACCCGCTTCATAAGCTGTTTCAATCCATAATTCCCGCGCTTCATTGATATTTGTTATTATCTCTTCTAGGGTTTCTCCTTGAGTGAGACATCCGGGTAAGTCTTTGATTTCTGCTACATATCCACCTTGTTCTGCGTCAGGGTAAAGAGTGACAGAATATTTAAGGTTTAAATAGTATTCTAAAGATTGTTTTACAAATTTCATTAATTTACTTATGAAAAATGATATTATATGAGGAGCATTTCTTGAAATTCAGCTTTGCGCGACCAGTATGCTACATTAGACACTTGTTCTAGAAGAGTAATATTTTCAAGTTTCCAAATGTCTATAGTATCGTCAAATAATGAAATAAATTTGTAATTTCTTTCTTGAAGGTAGCTAAGGTCTGACCAAACAGTAAAAACATTATCAGCCCTACTATTACCTGCTGTCACACTTGCTGTACTTAGTACATCAATTAATGATGTGTGTTGGCGATATTCGGTGCAAAAATCTACTTTTCGGGAACGCCCAGAACGTCCTGCAAATTTCTTATTTTGTTCAAAAGGTATTTGTTTGTCTGTTAAAAATTCTGCGACTTCTTCTAGAATTGACTCAAAAGCTCTAGTCTTAAATGTAAACCAAATATCAGAAATTCTAAATGCTGCTTGCGATAAAGTTGTGACAGCAGAAGCTAAGTTTTCATTTCCTTGTATCCTAATTATTAACATTCCTTTGTATTTTTCAACACCATGAGTTAATAGTGTATCTTGAATTAGCGTTTCTTGCTTTTCTGACCTTTTCTCAGATATAGTTTGCATCCGTAGCCAGCGTAAAGTTTCACCTAAATCTGTCAAGATATATTGACCCTTTTTTTCCTTTAGATATATATCAATAACGTCACCGTCAGGATAAAGTAATGGGGTACGTATACGGATATAGTCGTTGACCGTTGAACAAGTAAACAACTCTCCAATCGTTCTGGCAATTTCTTGGCAAGGGGTTAACATTAAAGGAATAAATCTAGCTGTAATGGCGGTGGATCTTGCATAATTCCATTATGCTTTATTTTTGACTCTAGACAAAACTGCTGCCATACTTTAACTGGATCAGTGACAGGAGCAGTTATATCCGGTGGAACATAAGCTTCTTTATCTCGATACGACTCTTTCCAGCGATGCTTGTGTTTTTCTCCTACTAGGTTTCCATCAGGATTTTTATGATCTTGTCCTAAATCCAAAGCATATATTCTACCAGCAGCCCGATGGATGAGTGCGTAGGTCAGTTTTTCTGTTAGCGGGTTATAACTACCTTTGACAAAAATGGGATAACCAGGATTTGAGGTAAGCTCAACACGAAATTCTACGGTAGGAGAATGGTCTTCATCTTCAATCCATAAAATATCACCATCAATTTGTTTTGTTGTATCATTTATAAATTCCTCAAATTCTGCTTGAGTCAACATCAGTAGCTGAAAAACACAACATAAGTTATTGTGTCATATAAAACACTAAAAAACCTAGTTAACTCCAAATGCGATCGCTATTTTGATTACATTCTCAGCTTAATAAAATTAGTTTAAAATTCCAATATTGGCAATTTTAGGTATAAAAACTAGATTATGGCAAATCCAGAGCATTTAGCAATACTGAAGCAAGGGATAGGGGTTTGGAATAAGTGGATAGAGGAAAATCAGGATGTAATACCTGACCTAAGTAGTGCTGACCTTTGTCAAGCTAACCTGAGAGATGCTGACCTGAGAGACGCTAACCTGAGAGATGCTAACCTGAGAGACGCTAACCTATGTCAAGCTAACCTGAGAGATGCTAACCTGAGAGATGCTAACCTAGTTAATGCCAACCTAATAAGGGCTAAGGTGCAATATGCTGACCTAAGTGGGGCTAATCTGAGTGGGGCTGATCTGAGTGGGGCTAGATTAGATACTTCCGACCTAAGTAGGGCTAATCTGAGTGGGGCTAATCTGGGTGGGGCTAATTTAGCCAATTCTCAAGTAATTGGTACAAATTTTGATAATGCAACTTTAACAGGTTGTTATATCAAAGATTGGCTAATTAGCAGTAAAACAAACTTAGATAAAGTAATTTGCGAATATGTTTATCTTAGTAATACTTCATTCTATAGACAAACACAAAAACGACCCATAAATGGTAATTATGCACCTGGAGAATTTGCCAGTTTATATAAAAAGATTATAGAAACTACAGATTTAATTTTAAGCAAAACTACCGAAATTGAGAATACTGTTAATAAGCCAGAAAAAAATATTGATGTAGATAATACTTCTAATAACCAAGGAGTTAAATTTTATTCAAACTCAACAATTCACACTTGGGAAAACCTACGTTTCCGCTCAAAAACAGAAATCAAAATTGCTGAAGCATTAGACAGAACTGGAGTTTTATTTGTCCCCAACTCATTAGCAAGACTCACCACATCCAAAGGTAGAGAAAATAAAGAAGCTGATTTTCTTATTTGTTATAACGGTAAATGGGGAGTTTTAGAAGTTGATGGACCATTTCACACCGCAGAACGCAGAGTAGAAGAACAAGAAAGAGAACGCATTTTCAAGAAAAACGGTATCAAAGTTGTAGAAAGATTTGATGCCCAAAGATGTTATAACAATCCTGATGAAGTAGTGCAGGAATTTTTCAAGATGATAGAAATTGGATATTCTTAATACTTCCTTCTTCCTTCTTCTCTTCTTCCTTCGTGTCCTTCGTGCCTTCGTGGTTCAATAAAATAAGATCATAAAATAAGATCCCCGACTTCTGAGATTAATTGACAATTTATTGACAAGTTGAAAAAAGAAGTCGGGGATCTGGGTCTGGCGATATATGGTAAAATCAAATAACAAAACAACACACCAAACATGGCAACAAAAATCCCCGTAACAGTCATCACAGGCTTTTTAGGAAGCGGTAAAACCAGCCTCATCCGTCACCTACTGCAAAACAACGAAGGACGACGCATAGCAGTATTAGTTAACGAATTTGGCGAACTTGGAATAGATGGAGAATTATTAAAATCCTGCCAAATTTGCCCCGAAGATGAAATACAAGAAAATCCAGAAAATACTAATATATTTGAACTGACAAACGGCTGTTTATGCTGCACCGTGCAAGAGGAATTTTACCCCACAATGCGGGAATTAATCAAACGCCGTGATAGTATTGATTGTATTGTTATTGAAACCTCTGGTTTAGCATTACCAAAACCCTTAGTTAAAGCCTTTCGTTGGCAAGAAATCCGCAATGCTGCTACAGTAGATGCAGTAATTACAGTGGTAGATTGTGCTGCTGTTGCTGCGGGAACTTTTGCAAGTGATTTAGAAGCGATCGCCGCACAAAGACAAGAAGATGATAGTCTAGAACATGAAACACCGTTACAAGAATTGTTTGAAGATCAGCTTGCTTGTGCAGATTTAGTGATTTTGAATAAAACCGATTTAGTTGATGATCAACAAAAATACCAAGTTGTAGAATTAGTCAAAAATGAATTACCTAGAGAAGTGAAAATCGTCTCTAGTGATTATGGTAAACTTGACCCATCTATATTGTTAGGATTTGAATCCGCAGTTGAAGATAATTTAGATTCTCGTCCTAGTCATCACGACACAGAAGAAGACCATGATCACGATGATGAAATAAATTCAACTCACGTCATTTTAGATCGTACCTTTGACCCGGAAAAACTGCAAGAAACATTAAAGAAACTTGCAGAACAACAAGAAATTTACAGAATTAAAGGTTTTGTCGCAGTTGCTAATAAACCCATGCGGTTAGTGATGCAAGGTGTAGGGACAAGATTTGAAAAATTTTATGATCGTCCTTGGAAACCAGAAGAAGCAAAACAAACCCGTTTAGTTTTTATCGGTCGTGATTTACAATCATCAGAAATAGAATCTCAATTAGTAGCTTTGTAAGATATAGAAGGAGTCAGGAGTCAGGAGTCAGGAAATCAAGGAGTCTGTAGGTTTTTAATCACCCATTCCCAATTCCCAATTCCCAATTCCCAATTCCCCATTCCCCATTCCCTAATATATGAATATCACCGATTTATTCAACATTGCCAATTTGTTTGTTTTACCCTTTTGGGCTGTAATGATTTTGTTACCTAACTGGAAAGTCACCCGCAAGGTAATGGAATCTTTTCTTCCTTTTGTGGTTTTAGCTGCTGCTTATGTGTATTTATTTGTCAGCAGTATTACCCCAGAAAATGCCGCTGCTTTATCAAATCCTCAGTTAGCAGATATTGCGAGATTTTTTGCAGATGAAAAAGCTGCTGCTACAGGTTGGATTCATTTTCTGGTGATGGATTTATTTGTCGGAAGATGGATTTATTGGGAAGGTCAAAAAACCGGAGTTTGGACAATTCACTCTTTAGCTTTGTGTTTATTTGCAGGTCCAATGGGTGTACTTTCTCATATTTTCACAGCTTGGATTTTTAAAGCATTTTCTAAAGGTGAAAGTGTGACAGTAGAAGAAAAAGCTGCTGTTAATTAGATGCAAAATTGAGAATTGATAAAAATGTAGGGGTTTAGCATTGCTAAACCCCTACAATATCTACCATGATATTTAATTCTACTATGCAGCGTGCGCTGTTTGGTAATTAGCATCTAACCAACAACGTGGTAATTTTTCCCCTGATGGAAAAACCAAATCTTCCTTTTGATAGGTGTCTGTTTCCTGTTCTTCTTGTCCTTCTTGATCTTTAGCGTGTACAATCTCACTATTAGGATCAATTAATTCTTGAAAATCAACAATTTTGACTAAATCCCGACTATTTTTGATTTGTAAAAACATACCAAAAATCCTCCTTTAATTATGTTATTTAGTATTGAAGGATGTGTGAATTTACAACCGATAATAACGTCGATTAACAGGTAAATCAAGTCAATTTTACTTCTGACTCCTGTACGGGCGAAGTAGGGGCGAAGTAGGGGCGAAGTAGGGGCGAAGCATTCGGAAAATAACCTGTGATAAAAATTGATAATTTATCGGCCGAATGCTTCGCCCTTACAGGAAAATAACCTGTGATAAAAATTGATAATTTATCGGCCGAATGCTTCGCCCTTACAGGAAAATAACCTGTGATAAAAATTGATAATTTATCGGCCGAATGCTTCGCCCTTACAGGAAAATAACCTGTGATAAAAATTGATAATTTATCGGCCGAATGCTTCGCCCTTACAGGAAAATAACCTGTGATAAAAATTGATAATTTATCGGCCGAATGCTTCGCCATTAAGACTCCTGACTCCTGACTCCTGAATAACTTAAACTTCCCGTTGATATTTTTCCAATATATCAACCAAGCTTACTTGACATTGCAGCGGCAATAAATCAATCAAAGGTAGTTCTTTTCTCCCACCACCAATTTTCACAGGGATGGATGCTAATAATTGTAAAACTCTGTCTTCATTGACATTTCTATCAACAATTAAAGGATATAATTTTTCAGCAACGACGGTATGAAGTTTGGCATCAGATAGGTAAAGATGCCATTTAGCAATATCTATATAGACATTTTCGCCTATTTCTGCTGCTAGGGCTTCTAGTATTTCTGTGGTAGGAGTTGTAGCCATAAAATAACCTCATTACAAAACAAGGGCGCAGATTTTTAGTTGATTTCAGCTTATTTCATATTATGGCGCAATTAGCTAGACTGTATCTACTACCATCGGTGACAACGCCCCAGCATTAGCAGTCAGTCTTCAGGTTGATGAGGGTGGAGTTTCTGAGTAATTAGCGATCGCACTAATATAAATGAAATGCAGCAATATTACCCCTACCCAACCTAGAGTTAATGGTGTCAACCATTCCCAGGATGTAGATTTCAAGATGTGGAAAAACCACAACCCAGAATTAACAGTAGCAGCAACAGCTACATGAAAAGCAAAATTCATCCGATCATCTAACTTACGGAACTCTGGATCTTTACGATCTGGTTTGCGTGGCCAACGAGGAGGCATAAATAATTAATATTTGTGAATTTGTGAATTTGTTACAGATGTTAACACATTCTCGTTATTATTGGTGACTGGTGATTGGGTACTGGTGACTGGTGACTGGTGACTGGGTAATCTATGTTATTTTTTCCAATTAGCAATTAGCAATTACCAATTACCCAATCCAAAATTTAAAATCCAAAATCTAAAATTGCTGATAATTTCCAGATTTTCCACCTGTCTTACTGACTAAACTAATAGATTCAATTTGAATCGACTTTTCCAGAGCTTTAGCCATATCATATAAGGTAAGAGCAGCAACAGAAACCGCTGTTAAAGCTTCCATTTCTACACCAGTTTCCGCCTTGGTTTTGACTGTGGCATAAATTTGATAACCGGGTAGTTGTGCATCTGGTGTGATATCAACAGTAATCTTTTGCAAAGGTAAGGGATGACAAAGGGGAATTAAATTAGCTGTTTGTTTAGCAGCCATAATACCCGCTAACCTAGCAGTTGCCACAACATCCCCTTTAGGAGTATTCCCCGCTTCAATAGCTGCTAACGTTTCTGGGAGCATTCGCACTTTAGCAGTAGCCACAGCTTCCCGCACAGTGGCGACTTTCCCAGACACATCAACCATTTGCGCCTCTCCCTGGGGGGTGAGATGAGAAAGTTGAGAAATATTTTGAGAATTATGGGAAGAATTTGAAAAAACCTCTTGCGTCATTTGGGAAGTGTGTGTTATTATAAGATTCATTGGTTAAGGGCGTGTAGCTCAGTGGACTAGAGCACGTGGCTACGGACCACGGTGTCGGGGGTTCGAATCCCTCCTCGCCCGTTAAATAACAATCATCGCACAAACTCGGTAAGTGGGTTTGTGCAATTTTTTTAGGTGACTAGTGATTGGTGACTGGGGAATAGGTTTCAATAATGGACAATTAACAATGAACAATTGACAATTACTTCTCCGTTCAAGGAAGAGGATTGAGAAAGCGGAATTTTTGGCTTTTTCCCCATGAAAGAGGAGGTTTTAAACCGTATGGCTAACGCTCACGGCGGAAGCCTTGAATGAAACAATTATCAATTGTCAATTATCAATTATCAATTGATAACTACACCCTGCTTTTTAAAGCATAGGCATCTTCACCACGGCCAAGGGCAAAGCGGAAAGATTTGGTAACACTTTTACTCGACTGTGTAATAAAAATCAGCACAGCCAGTAAAGTTAAGCCCATAGCAAAACCAAACATACTGCGATAGCCGATTTGTTGGGCAATAGAACCTACAACTGGACCGGCTATAGCTAGTCCTACATCAAATCCCATTAAAGACACGCCAAAAATTCGCCCTCTTTCATGGGGTAAGGCTCTATCTGTCATCATTGCAGAAATCATGGGAATAGCAGTTCCAGAAGCCGCACCTTCAACAACTGCACCTATTAAAAATGTTAAGGCGCTGTTTGCTTGCCAAATAAATAACAGTGCCATAGTAAAAGAAATCAAACTCAAAGTAACAAATAAACCGCGTCCATATTTGTCAGAAGCCCGCCCTGCAAATAATCTGACACTAAAACTGGATATGGCAGCGGCGGTAAAAAACAACCCTGCATTTAAATCTACTCCTGTTGATTTCACGTACAAGGCAATAAAGGTATGTATTGTCCCTAACGATAAACCAATCAGTAACAAAACTATAGCAGGTACACGGACGCGGGGACTGGTAATAAGTTGCCAAAATTTATCTTCTGTAAAGTCTTTAGGTTTTTCAATCACAGGTGGATTAACAACGGGTAAAAGACAGAGTAAGCCCAAAAAACCTAAAGTTGTAGATGCGATAAATAAAGGTGTGTAGCCTACTGTGGCTTGTAAATATCCCCCTAAAGCTGGACCTAGTGCCATACCGATGGGATTAACTAAACTCATATAACCAATGATTTCGCCCCGACGGTGTTCTGGTGCTAAGTCTCCCACTAAGGCAATAAAACCAGTACCAAAGGCAGCAATACTGATACCATGAAAGGCACGAATTACCATTAATAAGGGTAGTGATTTTACTGCTAAATACCCCAAAGGTGCGATCGCTGCTACTGCCAACCCAATCAGTAACACAATTTTTCTACCCTGACGGTCTGCTAAAATCCCCAATTGGGGACGAAATACCAACATCCCGATGGCAAAACAGCCCATGACAATGCCAATTTGTTGTTTTGTTGCCCCTAGAGATTCTATATATAAAGGTAATGTTGGCAACAAAGAAGCTAAAGCCGACCAGAATAATAAACCTGCTGCAAATAATATTAGTAGGTTGCGCCGCAAATTAGCGTCAATAGTCTCAAAATTTTTCACGGCAGATGCAATGTAATATTTAGTAATTTTATATTTCTATTGTTACGTTACTTAACATTTTTTGCCACTACTTCCCGCACTCGATATATTGGCCTTCCCTGAGATTCGTGGTAAGTACGCATTAATAATTCTGCTAACAAACCAAAGCAGAATAACTGTACACCAGTAACTAACAATAAAACCGCTAAAATTAATAAAGGACGATTACCAATATCTGCACCAAAAGCCAGTTTCAGGAAAGTTAAATAAATTCCTAGTCCGCCACCTGTAACCATTGACAACAAGCCAAACAACCCAAAAACGTGCATAGGACGGGTGAGGAATTTTTTCATAAAAAGAATTGTTAATAAATCCATCAACACCCGAAAAGTCCGAGAAATGCCATATTTACTTTTACCAAAGCGTCGCGCATGATGACGCACAGGCATTTCGGTGATTCTTGCCCCTTCTATATAAGCTAAAGCTGGTAAAAATCGGTGTAGTTCTCCGTAAAGGTTCATATCTGCAACTAATTCTGCACGATAGGCTTTGAGAGAACAACCATAGTCGTGAATATAGACGCTAGTGGTACGACGAATTAACCAATTAGCAATTTTTGAAGGAAGTAACCGATTTATTGCCCCATCTTGACGATTTTTGCGCCAACCACTCACCAAATCATAACCCTCATCTAATTTTGCTAATAACATGGGGATATCAGCCGGATCATTTTGTAAATCAGCATCTAAGGTAATAATTGCTTTACCCGTAGCATAATTAAAACCCGCAGACATAGCCGCAGTTTGACCGTAATTACGCCGCAAAATCACCGCTTTTAAATCAGTGCGAATTTGTGCTTGTTCCTTGAGAAATTCTGGTGAACCATCCGTAGAACCATCATCTACACAGATAATTTCATAACTTAACTCACTAGCTGTTAAAGTTGTAGAAATGGATTCTAGTAATAAAGGCAAACTTTCTACTTCATCCTTAATCGGTACAACTACGGATACATCAGGTAATTGGGGATGGGTGATAGGTGATGGGTGATGGGTGATGGGTAGTTGGTAATTGGTCATTGCTGATAGGCGATCGCTGATGGTTGATTTTAACAAAAAATTGGGTTTATCTCGTTCCCAGTCCAATCTTGCGTAAGTCCTATAAATAATTATCAATTGTCAATTATCAATTGACTAACATAGCTTTTCACAACTCTACCAGCACCCCGTAATTGTTTATAGTATGACTGACTAACTTTATCTCCTTGTTCCGAAAGTTGATCAATTCCTATTCCATTGTGTCCTTGTTCTTTTCCTGAACTGTGAATATAATAACCATCACCTAAATATAAACCTACATGAGTTGCTTTTTGCGGAGTTCCAAAAAAGATTAAATCCCCTGGTTCGATATCATTAATATTAATCGGTTGGGTAAAAGCTTCTTGTTGATAAGCGTCTCTTGGCAACCACACACCCACAGATACAAAAGCAGCTTGCATTAAACCAGAACAATCATAATTGGGTCCTACTGTTCCACCCCACAAATAATAATTATTTTGCTGCATTGCTTGTTGAGTAAATTCAATTACCTCTGGGAGTAGTTTTTTAATTTCTGATTCAGTAAAAAATGCAGGTTCGTAGGGTGTGGTAGCAGGTTGTAATAATGACAAATCATTAACAGCAACCCATCCCGGATAATCATCTTCGCATAAACAAACTTGAACTGCTGTATCTTGATGATTTGATGTAATGCGTAAATTGCGACCAGCAGCAGCTTGAGTTGCTAACCGGACGCATTCAGGAGCATCATATAAATTGAGGTCAGCTAGACATTGATATTCGTTTGTTGGGGAATGGGGAATTAGTAAATTTAAATTTAAAGACATATTTTTGTCAGAATCAGGACACCTTTCGGGAAGTCAAAAGTCAAAAGTCAGAATTTTGTGATCAGAATCAGGATTTAAAGGATTATATCATGTTTGGTTTTAAAAAGAGTATTCTATTTGTAGATTAGAGTAAGTGGATAAACCCAACATTCCGAGAATTTAATCAAATTTATGTAATTGGCCATTCAGGAATGATCTGATCAATTTCTGTCATAATCTTTAATGTTTCTGTTAAAGCAACTACTATTTTTTGATAATGCAGAATATCATCAAAGGATAAACTTCTATTCGCTTTTTTGCGGTATTTTAACCCACTTGTGATGACTACCTTTCTGTGACACTAATTCAAACCCGTAATTTTTTAAGATAGTTTCAACTTCATCTGCATTCATTCTGCGGATACGAGTCATGTTACTAAAACCTCTCGCATGACTGCTCCTGGTTTTAATGTAATTGTGTCAGGTTCTAGATAAAGTGCGATCGCTTCACGAATATTTTCTAAAGCTTCTGCTTCTGTTTCACCTGCGGAAACACAACCAGGTAATTCTGGACATCAAACCGCCCAATCTCCGGTTTCATGATCGGGTTCTAAAATAACACGCCATTTCATATTTTTTCCTTCTGGGAATATTTAATCATAAAACAAATAGCGACTCCCTGCTGAATATCAAATACAGAAATTATGATAAAACTTGATCGTTAGCTCACCTCAAACAGAGAACGTGATAGTTTTTAACCGCATTTTACCATCAACATACCAGCGAAATTCTAGGTAATTTGTTAAAATAAAATTTGCCCCAATATGGGATTCTCGATATCGTTCTAATTGTTCTGTTTTTTCAATGTTTGCTAAATCTACACCTACATCTTTCGCTTCTACATAGCCTATTAATAAATCTCGTTTTCTGATGGTGAAATCAGGAATACCGGCTTTATTACCTTTTTCTTCTATGGTGGCTTCAATTTGTGCTGATGGTTGATCAAGTAAGCTTTTTAAAGCAGGGTAATGGGTGCGTTCACTACAACGTTGTAAGTTTTTTTGTAGGGATTGTAAATAATTTTCAAAGTTCATTATAAAATTCATTATAAAATTCATTTTTTTGATTTTGATAGATGGATAATTTATTGTTGTTAGCGAATTTTAAGCGAAAAAAGGGCAAAGGTAAACTTGTAACCTTTACCCGGAATTTAGACTTTATTTTTTCACCTCTGTTAACCAAGTTTCTAAATCAGCTAAACTGGTAAAATCTAACAATGCTTCGCTCAAATCTTCTAGTACAGATAACGGTAAATCAAAAATTTCAGCACGTCTTTCTGCTGATAATTCTCCAAACCGCTTAGTCAAAAGTCGGATCACTAAATTAATTGTTGCTTGTTCTGCACCTTCTTCTCTTCCTTCTTCTTTTATGTCTCGATAAAGTCTAGTTTCTTTGAGGGTTATTCCTAACATAGCTTCAGCCTCGCTACGGGTTAAGTTTTCAAATTTGTACGAGATGATCGTGGTGATCATTTCTATTATGACTTGATTTGATGGTGTTGGTATTTCTTGTTTAGTTCTTGTTAACAAATACCTTGCTGCTGCTGGTGCTTGACTTTCTTCTAAGGTTGTCAGTACCATCAATCCTACCCATACAGGTAATTGCTGAATATCTCCCAATTCATCTAAATATATACGATGAACTTGTTCACCATTCAATAGTGTACGATGAGGGTAAATATCGCTTTGTTCTGTGTTACGAGATGGGTAAATTATTACTGCTTGCCAATCACTAAATCTATCACGGTTGCGATAGAAATATAATGCAGATTCAGCAAATACTCTTTCATAGAGTTTTTCATCTTTCTGAAATTGCACCTCGCAGAAATAAACAGCACCCGGATTTTCGGTTTCAGGTGGTAAAAATACACCATCAATTTCAAATTTCGGTTCTTTGACTGCTACAGAATCAAATATATATTCGTCTGCATTTGCAGGTGGATTGTCTAAAAGCTGAAATAACAGCGATGGATATTGTTAAAAGAGTTTATAAAAAATGGAATCACGCCGCATGAATTATAATTTGTTGCACATAATAATTAGTATACAATTAATGTTAGAATAAATAAAGAAATTCACATTTTGATATTTTCAAGGAATTATTCGCAAATGGTTTTCTTCAATCACAACGAACAACTAGAAAATCTCGGTAATGAAATCTTAGAATCTACTTTTTCTAATTTTCCTAATTTAAACCGTGATCAAATTGCTTTAACTTGGGTTGTTTATGATCCTCCAATTCCTGTAAATACTGGTGGCGCTTTGACTCCTGACGCTTTTTGGGGTCATGGTGTGAGAGGTTTTAATTATCGTGGTGGAGAACGTATTTATCCTGCAAGTGTTGTCAAATTATTCTATTTAGTTGCTGTTCATGAATGGTTAGAAAAAGGCATGACTAACACCTCTAAGGAATTAGAACGGGCGTTAAGTGATATGATTATTGAATCCAGCAATGATGCTACCAGTTTAATAGTTGATATTCTCAGCGGTACTACTTCAGGACCAGAATTACCTATAGGACCTTTTGAAACTTGGAAATATCAACGCCAAATTATTAACCGTTATTATCAATCTTTGGGTTGGGAAGAAATGACAAATATTAATGTTTGTCAAAAAACTTGGGGTGATGGTCCTTTTGGTAGAGAAAGGGCGTTTTATGGGGAAATGTTTGAAAATAGAAATATGTTAACAACTAATGCCACTGCCAGGTTATTACATAGTATCGTGGGAGGGGTGGCGGTTTCCAGTGGGCGATCGCAACAAATGATGTCTTTACTCAAACGCAGTCTTAACCCTGATGAGTTACCCCAAGATGTGGAAGAAGACCAAGTTACAGGCTTTTTAGGCGGTGGTTTACCCCAAAATAGTCAAATCTGGTCAAAAGCCGGTTGGACAAGTTCTGTGCGCCATGATGCGGCTTATATTGAATTACCAGAACAGCGTCCTTATTTGTTAATAGTATTTACCGAAGGAAAAGCACAAGCTAAGAGTCGGGAAATTTTACCTTTTGTTTCAGGAAAAATTGCCGAAGCAGTTAGCAATTTATAAACATGAAATACATGGTGCGTTAAATGTTCTTAACGCACTCTAATAGATGAGTGATATTATCAGATGTTGTGTGTGAAAATATCGCTTTTAAATTTAATTTAAAATTTAATCCGTCGATAAATTTCTTTCATGGGAAGTTCTATATTTAAACTGTGCAGAAAAACTGACTGATCAATATGATCATTAGCTTTCAATTGCCAAAGATGGTTATTTTCTTCTTCCTGTTTATAATACTGCTCAATATAAGCTTCAGCTTGACTAACCAGTACATATTCACAAAAACTAGGAAGAGAACGATATTTTCTGAATTTATTCCCTCTATCATAACCTTCTGTTGAAGGTGAAAGAACTTCAATAATTAGGAGAGGATTGAGAATTTCATCCGTGCGATTATTATTAAACTCTGGTTCACCATTAATTACCATAACATCAGCATAGGTTCCATGATTAAAATTAGGAATCCAAACCCGCAAATCACCACCATAAAAACGAAAATCAGTATCTCTGAGCAAAAATCCCAAATAAATTAAAATATTACTAGCGATCGCACTATGAATTTCTGAACCTCCAGGCATAACAATAATCTCCCCATCGCGGTATTCGTGGCGTTCTTTAGCGATTTCCTCCATCTCTCTATACTCATTTGGAGTAAAGTGAGTTTTTGTGATCTCTGGGGTAATAATCGGCGGGTTGATATTAGCAATAACCATCATCTCACCTCCTGAATAATTAGAACTGAAACCATTATAACTTACAGCATCAGTCAGAATTTTAGACTGCATGAATATCTACACAAGGTTCACCTTGACAATGATTAACTTCCACAGCAACATGAGCAAGAGAAGGAATATCTTTGAGGAGATTTTTATAATATTCCGGTGTTTGTGGATAATGGGTAACTAAAGAAATTGTAGCAGCTAAATGATGCTGACCCACATACCAAATATGCAAATCTGTAACCTTATTATCAGCATTTTCTTCTATAGCATTAACAATAGCTAATTTGATTTGTTTATCACCTGATCCATCTAATAAAATTAAACCCGTATCACGCACCAAACCATAAGACCATTTAGCAATTACCGCAGCACCCACAAATCCCATTGCTGCATCCATCCACACCCAACCCAAAAATTTACCAGCAAATAAAGCAATAATCGCAAACACAGAAGTTAGTGCATCTGCCAAAACATGAATATAAGCAGCACGCAAATTATGATCTTGATGTTCATGATGATGATGTTCATGATGTTCATAATGATGATGTTCATGATGTTCATGATGATGATGTTCATGATGTTCATGATGATGATTATCTTGCAATAAAAAAGCACTGGCGATATTCACAACCAAGCCAATAATAGCCACACCAATTGCTTCATTAAAGTGAATATTTTGCGGTTCAAAAAACCGCCCCAGTGATTCCATTCCCATCACAAAAGCGATCACTGCCAACGCTACAGCACTAGCGAAACCACCCAAAACACTAACCTTTCCTGTGCCAAAAGTATACTTGGGATTATTGGCATTATTGCGTGCATATTGATAAGCAAAAATCGTAATTCCAAAAGCTGCAACATGAGTGGCCATGTGCCAACCATCAGCAAGCAAAGCCATCGAACCAAAAAACGTTCCTGCGGCAATTTCCGCAACCATTGTTAATGCCGTCAGCAGCATCACAATTTTAGTATTTTTTTCTGCCTGATTTTGATCTACAGAAAAATCGTGAGAATGCTGCCATTGTTCAAGGGTATGAATATGCACGGATTTTTTACACTCCTTGTAATAGGGGACTGGTGACTGGTGACTGGTGACTGGGTAGTAATTGATAATTACCAATTACCAATTACCAATTACCAGCCACAACTAGAAGTTGCATGATTTTGGATTAATGTCCTAATTTTGAGTTTAAAAATCCCTCGCAAATTCTGTCAAGAACTTCAAGGCTTTCAAAATATAATTAGCGCAATCTCTGGGTGAAGTGTTGTAAAATTGAGGCCATGCTAAACCTTTATCTTCATCATAGCGATCGCCCCGTTCAGGATTTTTTTCTAACCACGCTAACCGCACTGCGTGACCAATTAACACATCTAATACTATATAATCTTGAATTTGTAAATTAGGGTTATTCGCAGCTATAGCTCCTAACTCCATCAACGCTTCCACATTTACTTGGCGATATTCTGGCGCTTCAATTTTATTGAGTAAATGTTCAATTCTCAAGGCAAAATTTCTTTCACCCGCAGTCATTTCCGAAATCATCACCTCACTTTCTAAACGATTCCGTCTTTCCAACTTATCGCCAATCACCAAACCTTTACAATGGTGCATTAACAACCAAACTTGTTTAAAAAAGTCCTTGGGAACTCGATTTATTGCCCCTTCCGCTTGACGAAATCTCCGCCAATTTTCTGGAGTCACGGCAATTTCATCTTCACTAATTACAGGTTGCACTACCCAAGCAATATCACTTTCTTTTTGCTTAATATGCAGTGATTCTTGTTGACGTAATAAACCACTCACCCCACTATAACTTGTTAAAACTTTTTCCAAACGCAGTTTCACTTCATAAGGTGAAAGCTGCATCAGGTGATCATAAGCTTCGTCTTGGGTCACACCTAATTCTTGAGCTAATTCGCTAGTAATTAACAGAATTAAATAACCAACCCTCAGTGTTAAAAGTCCTTTAAATAATTCTGGTTCTGTTTTGATTAACACACCTAAATAAATGAGAATTTCTTGAGTTAAAACCCTGTCTCTGATATCTTCCCGACAGAAATTATTAATTTTCTCGGCAATTTCATGATGTGATTTTGGTACAATTATTAACGAAGCTTCACTATAAGCCCTACCTACAGCAATTTGTTTACCTCTTACCAAAATACTTGTCACCGCATCCGATAAACCAATATCCACCATTTGCCGTAAACCAGCAGCACGACGCACCACCGCCCACAAACCTAAATAACCTGCTTTAGTGTAAACTTCATCCAATAAATCACCCACTGTCACACTATAACCATCTTCACCATAACCAGTATCAAAATCCAAACCCTTTAACCGATTTAAAGTTTGCAGTAATTCAATTTGTTCATAGATATTTTCTGAGGAACGTAAATAACTTAGTAACAAATCTAAGTTAGTTTCACATTCCATTTGAAATTCTTGAGTATGTCCCAACCGCCAATTTTTCTCAGGCTGAGAAACCAAGTAATAACAACGTAATCTCGCATTTTTAACTGGAGGACAGAATAATTCTATATCTGTAATAAAATCAATTCTTTGAATTGCCCCAGTCAACATTAATTGATTTAACTTGCCTAATTTTACCTGCACACCACCGCAAACACCATTTTTCAGTTCTTGCATTAATGCTAATAATGCATCTGAACCTGTTTCTAGCATCGTGCGAGTAATCATCAATGTCAAAATAGGACGACCTAAATCACTCCAATATTTTTGGATATAAGCCAATTCACCTCTAATTTGATCCAGCAGAAAATGATAATCTAGCGTTAAATAAAACTGCTGTGCATCTAAGAAAGCAGGTAAAAATACAACAGTTTGATTTTGAATTTTAAATATTCTGGAAGTTGTCAAACTCCGCAACCTTCGCACCGGACGACCTGTTAAACCTAATTGATCATTGCGCCCAATTTGCGTATAAATTTCTGATAATTCCCCAGCTTGTCTCACTTGAATGGGTTCTACTTGGTTGGGTGTTTGACTTTCAATGCCATATACTTCTAATTGTGCTTGCACTTCTTCATTTTCTGCCAATAAAGCAATTTGTATCATTGCTTCCCGTTTTTTACCCACGCACAAATGTCTACCCAAGGGATCAATATCACCTACTGCGATTAAACCTTCACTCAACATTTGCCCCAGAAAATACAAACTTTGCGCCCAAACTAAGGGGATATTTTCATTAGGTAATCTTGTTTGGGAATGGGGATTTAATTTCTCCGCTTCAATCTTTTCCTCTGGTACATAATACAATTCTGGTAATAACTGGAAACCATCTCTTTCTACCAGTAATGCTGCTAACAATTCTTGGTATTTTTGCACTTGTTCCTGGTCTTGACGAAAAATACCATCAAGCACTAAATAAGTGAAAAATAGCGGCCATTCACATTCAATATCCTCAAATTGTTTCAGTTCCCAAGGTTCATAATGTAACCGATGAGTATCTTCTAAAATTGTTTGATGTCCATCTCTGAGGAAGCGTTTACAGCCATATTTACCAGCTAATTTATTAATAATTTCCTTATATGTGCGTTCCCTCAGTTGTGCATCTTCAACAGCAAAAGCAGGATAGCTAATAATACTCAATAATGCAGCATCAACTTCTTTAGATGCAGACTCTCTTGGTAATAAAGATTCTAAAGTAATTCTCGCTCTAGAAATTTCATCTGGTAAAACATGAATTACTGATGCTTGACTACCATGCACACCAAATAAATTCAGTCCATTGATAGCTTCTAGTGCAGCTTTTGCCATTCCCAGAGAACTAGCATTTAATTCTGCCTTACCATGATTAATTTTATTACCTCGCTCCCAAATTCCATAATCTGGTGTGCGGTAAGCTCTACCAATGTAATAAACTAAATTTTGGACAAAGTTAACTTCATCCAAGGTAAAAATAATTGATAAACCTGCTGCTGTCATTTCTGCCAACATCAGCAAATATATAGATGTGGCATCTAGTTGTAAATGTCCCCATTCATCATCACCAACAACAATATCACCAGTAGCTGTGTTGTATTTGGCATGCAGTCCATCTAACAAAGATTGGGTATGTTTAAATTTTTCAACTTTATGCGCCTGTCGCATCATAGCGAAGAGCAAACCACGCATTAATTTAACAACACTATATTCAAGTTCGTAAGTACGTCCTTGATCATTATCTATTTTTCGGTATGCCAGCGCTAAACCCCAAACTGCCAAAATGCTATAAACATTGTCTCGCACCCAAGCATCAGTATAATCACCATGAGCGGTAATTGCGGTACTCGCAGGCAACAAACCCGTGATAGGATTTTGACGAGCGAGAATAATGGTTTTGATTTGTTGGTAGTAGTAGTCTAAGCGAGTTGGCAGTTCTGTGGGTGTTTTCATAAGTAGGTAGGCATTAAAAATTGTCGTTATGGCAAGGCAGGAGGCAGAAGGCAGGAGGCAGAAGGGAATAGGTTTTTAGCAATTTTACATTTTTGTACTTGCTTGTTTTTTTTGTACCGACTTACTTAGTTTGTCAGTAAAGTTATAAATCAATTATACTCTGTAACTGTGACGTAAATTTCTCTTCCCAAGCAATCAATTAACTGGCAAATCATGAGGGAATTACATATCATAACCAGTTGTTATTTATATATGATTTTTTGGGTAACTAAATTGTGCTTTCAGTAAGTATATCTAATAATTTCCACTGACAACATTATTTGCTAACTTGTTCAAATCTTCATGATATTTACCGCTATTTTTCCCAAATTTAAGCTTTTCTTTGGTATTATAAAGTAAAGAGAAAAAAACACTCAATCAAGGCAATGCAAACTACAAACAACTTAAAAAACATCTTTATATTATAGAGATCAACTGCCTTGAAGACCAGAAAAATTTGTAACAGACAAGAGAGGATATGTTATGTGTTTACGTTACAATGAAAACCACTCTCCTTTGCTCAAAGTAGTTTACTCCCAAGTAAAAGCTAATGGCAAAACTGAATTAGTACCCCTAGAACTATATGCTGATGGTTCGCTTAAACGCGGTAAGTCTTAAATCAAAATCAAACAAGAGTATTCCAGTACCGATGATCATATATTTATTGCCCCAAGGTTATTTTTCCCAAGTGAATAATTAATTTATGGATATAGAGCCTGTTTTTTTGCAATTGCTAACCCCCCTGACATTTTCCGTTTGGGGGGTTTAAATTTGTTTGGGGGTGTAGAGGAGAATAATAACCCACCAATCACCAATTACCAATCACCAATTACCAATCACCAATTACCAATTACCAATGACAAATTTACAGTTCCTAATGGATGCCGAAAACGATATCATATAAGGCATCACTTCAGACATCACAGACTGAACGCGCCATGAAAGTAGAAACTATTCGCACGACGTTAACGATCCCGAAAGAATTGTTAGAAGCGACTGATAAAGCTGTGTTAGAGGGGAAAGCCAAAAGTAGAAATGAGTTTGTGGTGCAAGCCTTGAAGCGAGAACTAGCAGCACAAAGGCGAGCCGAAATTGATGCCGCTTTAGCGGAAATGACCAGAGATCCAGATTATCAAGCAGAAGTTTTAAGAATGGAGGCGGAATTTGCTACGGCTCAATGGGAGGCGTTGCAGCTAGGGGAATCTCCACGATGAGAAGGGGTGAAGTGTACGATGCGCGTCTAGAAATGACTGAAGGTTCAGAACAAGGAGGAACTCGCCCCGTAATTATTGTCAGTCGTGACGTAATTAATTTATCTAGCCCAGTTGTTTTGGCAGTACCTTGCACGACTTATCAAACCGGCAAGCGGGTTTACCCCACTCAAGTTTTAATTTTAGCACCAGATGGCGGACTGAGAAAAGACTCGATCGCAATGGCAGATCAGGTGCGGGTATTATCTAAAACGCGCTTTTTGCGATTACGAGGTGTACTTTCTGACGCAGTAATGGCACATCTAGCACAGGCTTTATTAATCGCTTTGGATCTACCAGGGGAAGTAGATATAGCAGGTGACAGGTGACAGGTGACAGCAAGAAGGGAATAAATAGGGAGTGAAGAAGATTTTAGATTGGAGATAACAAAAACAATCCAAAATCCAAAATCCAAAATCCAAAATAAAAAAGTCCTGCCTCCTGTTGCCATAAAATATGTGGAGACACGAATTTAATCATGTCCCCACATAAAGCTTTGTATGTGTTTGTATGGGCTGTAAAATCAGCGACGTTTGGCAGTGCTGCGTTTAAGTTCACGGGTTTCGTCTTCTCGACGACGGCGATCGCGCCAATCTGCCAAGGTTAAATAGACTACACCACCTGTAACTCCTACCAGCAGAACTAGGGCAACTATAGCCAAAATACTCAGTAATGGACTTTCCACGATTCCTCTAGAGTCCGTTCCGTCCCCAGACTACCATAGAAATCGACCAAGTGAACACAACCAGAAGTGATACCCAACCTAGTGTCAAAATCATAGTTCTACTTTTCAAATAATTGCAAAAGGTTTCTAATGTTTATCATACCGGGAAAAGGCGGTAGATTGTTCATTGGTGTTTACAGAAGGCTGGCCAGGTTTATGGAACTCATGCAAGAAAGGTTAGAATCTGTCAAAGCAGGTGTTATTGGTAGTTTATCCGTTGGTTCTGCTTTCTTAGTTACGACTGTTGTTAATGGGTTGTTGCTAAAGCAGTATTTTCCTATACTGAATATTCATCAAGGTTCGTCAATTGATTTACAAATAATTAATTTACAAATTTCACAAATTTCACAAATTTCACAAATTTCACAAATTTCACAAATTTCACAAATAATTAATTCACCAATTAATTTACAATTTATACTTAGTGCTGTAATTGCAGGTTTTTCTGGTTTTCTATTTGGTGTCACCTATCGCTATATCATCAGAGTAGATAAAAATAGTCACCTTAAATCTGGTGCGGTATTTGCTTTTGGTTTAGTACGCGGATTAACTCAAATAGAATTTGGTTGGAGTTTCAATAATGCAATTTTACCTTTTTTAATCTTAGCCGCAGAGAGTATTTTCTGGTTTGCCTTAGCAGTTACTCTTCTCGATCTTGCTATTTCTCTAACTTGGTTAAAACCATTTATAGGGAATAGGCAATAGTTAAGGAATTTCTCCCCAATCACCAATCACCAATCACCAATCACCAATCAAATTGATTATTTTACATCTGTCACCCGCCAGCTTAATTTGAGGTTAACCCAGAAATTCCAAATTGTTGCTACTGCGATCGCAATCAAGTTAGCAATATACTGATTAGGAATCAAGAAATTATAAACAACATTCAAAACCAAAACATTAATTACCAATCCTGCTAAACAAACCACATTAAATTTTAAAAACCTCTTAATGCGTTGTTTCCATCCTTTTTGCTGAATGGACACATCTGCAAATGTCCAAGCATCATTCCACAGGAAATTATTAAAAATGGCAATTTCACCAGCAATTATTTTACTGCGAGTTAAAGGTAAAGCCAAAGTAGAAGCATCACTGAGTAAATAAAGCACTGCCATATCTACAAACACCCCACTCAAACCCACTAAACCAAAGCGGATAAATTTGCCAATGGGGAAATCTATTCTGCGACTGATTTTACCTAACTTGCCAGTAGATACCCGTAAACGAATTAAATGTTGAATATACTCAACATATTGCTTCCACGTTACTTTACTTTCTCCTTCTGTTCTTTCGCGGAAGATATAACCCGCTTCAGCAATTTCTCTAACGTTACCTCTACCGATCACCTCCAAAAGAATTTTATACCCCACAGGATTCATCGTAGCACCAGCGATCGCACTTCGACGCACCATAAAATAACCACTCATCGGGTCAGTAACTCTACCCAATACCCCTGGTAAAATAATCAACCCTAAAACCTGCGCCCCACGGGATAAAAACCGCCTCACCACACTCCAACTACTGACACCACCACCCTCAACGTGACGACTAGCTAAAGCCAAATCCGCCCCTTGTTCTATTTTTTGTAATAGTTGTAATAATACTTCTGGCGGATGCTGCAAATCTCCATCAATCACACCCAAAACACGCCCTTTAGCGGCTTGCCAACCTCTAATTACCGCCGAAGAAAGTCCTCTTTCATCTTGACGACGCATTACCCGCAACTGCGGATAATCAGATATCAAAGATTGTGCTACCTGCCAGGTGAGGTCCGGGCTGTCATCATCAACTACAATTAATTCATAATTATTAGGTATCGCTGCATCTAGTAAACCAGTGAGGATATTGATGATATTCTCGATATTATCACGCTCTTTGTAAGTAGGAATTACCAGAGATAGGAGAAGATCATTGTTTCTAGCTACAACATCACTAGGTGGATGTTCCGCAATCTTTAATAAACCAGTAGGAACGTTTAATAGGGAATGAGAGGCATCGAAGTCCATAAATTAAAATTTCAAATATTTTAGTCTAAAAAATTAATTATTTTATTTATTTTATTTGCAAAAACTATAGGCATCCGGTTTGATATCTGAAATTATTTATTTAGGTAGATAAAAGGTACTCATGCACAATAAAACAGACGTTTGGAGGATGTTTAAAAAGTCTCACTTGGGTGATGAGAAATTACATCTACACAGCCAAAGCTACTTATACAGGTTTGAAACCCCTAATTTTTCCTTAGTTTACTGGTGAATTTTGTTTGTGTGGTAGCGATTTATATTCGCCTATAGCGTTAGCCCTCAACTTTTTAGAAAACCTCTTAAAAACCAATTTAACATATAGCCAAAGCATTAAAATAGTAAGTTAGCTTTTAATTCATTCCATTCATACATTAATAAAATTTTAAATAGCTGTGACTAATATAACCTTGGATTCTATTCTTGAGTGTTCCTTGCTAGGGTTTAATATATCACCATCTGAGGCAGTAGTTTTATTAAACCAAACTGACCAGGAATCTGTAAATACTATTCGGGAAACTGCTGACAAACTGCGACAAAAACAAGCTGGTGAGACTGTTACTTACGTAATCAACCGTAACATTAATTTTACTAACATTTGTGAACAGCACTGTAGTTTTTGTGCATTCAGAAGGGATGATGGTGATACGGATGCTTACTGGTTAGATTGGGCGCAGATTTTAGAAAAATCTACAGATGCAGTGCGTCGAGGGGCTAAAGAAATCTGTATGCAAGGGGGATTAAACCCACAAGCACAAATTAACGGTAAATCCTTACCTTATTACATTAAATTGGTAGAAACCATTAAACAAGAGTTTCCCCAGCTACATTTACACGCCTTTTCGCCCCAGGAAATCCAGTTTATTGCTAGAGTTGACGGAATTTCCTATACTCATGTCATAGAAGCTTTACGTGATGCGGGTGTGGGTTCAATGCCAGGAACAGCAGCCGAGGTGTTAGATGATCAAGTGAGAAAAGTATTATGTCCTGAAAAAATAGATACTGCAACTTGGTTAGAAATTGTCAGTACAGCGCACAAATTAGGTGTACCAACTACGAGTACCATGTTATCGGGGCATATTGAAACACCGGAACAGCAAATAGGACATTTAGAAAAATTGCGATCGCTGCAACAAACAGCCTTAGAAAAAGGATACCCAGCCAAAATTACAGAATTTATTTTATTACCCTTTGTGGGTCAAGAAGCACCTAAATCCTTACGTCGTCGAGTAGGAAGAGATCAACCAGTCTTAGCAGATGCGCTGTTACTAACTGCGGTAGCGCGGATATTCTTAGGAAACTGCATCCCTAACCATCAACCGAGTTGGGTGAAACTAGGGTTAGCTGGTGCAACAGAAGCCTTAACTTGGGGTTGTAACGATATTGGCGGTACTTTGATGGAAGAACACATTACCACAATGGCCGGGGCTATCGGTGGTACGTGCATGGAAGTAGAAACCCTGCAAAGTGCGATCGCCTCCCTCAACAGACCTTATCAACAACGGAATACTTTATATGAGGTGATTGGTGATTAGGGATTGGTGATTGGGAAAAATAAAAAATATAAGTAATTACTCATTACCCAGTCACCAGTCACCAGTCACCAGTCCCCTATTCCCTGATACGATGGACTGTGATTTACGTATTTAATTAATGGATATGAAGCATTATTGGTCGCGTCTGCTGGCACTACTTTTAGTAGTCACCATCGGTTTAATGGGTTGTTCTGGCAGTCCAGACGGCTTAACCGGAGATTATCGTCAAGACACCTTGGCCGTAGTCAAAGTCTTAAAACAAGCCGTAGAATTATCACCAGATGATCCTAATAAAGCAGCAATACAAGCAGAAGCACGTCAAAAAATCAATGACTTTTCTGCACGTTATCAAAGATCCAATGCCGTTTCTGGCTTGAGTTCCTTTACAACCATGAGAACCGCCCTGAACGCTTTAGCTGGACATTACAGTTCCTACCCTAACCGTCCCATACCTGAAAAGCTGAAAAATCGCCTAGAACAAGAATTTGCTCGTGTTGAAGCGGTCGTTAACCGTGGTGGTTAATTATTAGGCAAAAGTTGATAATTTTCAAATATTCTTAATAGCAGGCTTGGCCTGCTTTTTATGCAAAAATTTCTCTAGATTCATGAATATTTCTCCTATACGGGCGAAGCATTCAGGCGATAAATTATCAATTTTGATCACAGGTTATTGTCCTGTAAGAGCGTTTGCGAAGCGTGCTGGAAGCATCAGCATTCGGGTGATAAATTATCAATTGTGATCACAATTTTCCTGTAAGGGCGAAGCATTCGGCCGATAAATTATCAATTTTGATCACAGGTTATTGTCCGAATGCTTCGCCCCTACGACTCCTTAAATAAATTTTTCCTGTTGCCATACATTAATTAAGTAAGAAATTTAGCAAAAGATAGATCAATTAAGGTTAATTAAGAAATATGTACAAAACTCCTTTCAACTTTCCCACACCAAGATTATTGCGTCGCAGTCTATTTGCTGTTTTGTTTAGCAGTAGTATGTTAATTCCTAACTTTAGCACTCAACCAGCAGCAGCACAAGTAATGGAGTTATGTCAATTATCACCAAAAGCAGTTAAACAAAAAGAAGAACTACGTTTATCAGCCATTAAAGGCAATAAAGACGCTCAAAGTCGTTATCAAAAAATCCTCAAAGAACACGCAGAAGAATTACAAAATTGTCGCCGTCAAAATTGGCCACAAACTCAAGCTATCTGGTTACGTTTGTATCCCTGTGACTCTCAGCCAGGAGCAATTGATCAGATAATGGATCATATAGTCAATAGTGGCTATAACCAAGTTTATTTAGAAGCATTTTATGATGGACAGGTATTGTTACCAGTAGCAAATAATCCCACAGTTTGGCCATCTGTAGTTCGCACTCCTGGTAAAGAAAAAGTCGATTTATTAGCTGAAGGAATTAAAAAAGGACAAGCAAGAGGATTAAAAGTTTATGCTTGGATGTTTACAATAAATTTTGGCTACACTTATGGTCAAATTGAGAGTAGAAAAGATGCGATCGCTCGTAATGGAAAAGGTCAAACTAGCATAGAAGTTGTAGATAACCGTTCCCAAGTATTTGTAGACCCCTATAACACCCAAGCAAAAACCGATTTTTACCGCATGGTACAAGAAATAATGCGTCGTCGTCCTGATGGCTTATTATTAGACTATGTACGCTATCCCCGACAAGCTGGAACTGATTCCATAGCTACAAAAGTTGGCGATTTATGGTTATTTACTCCGGCAATTCAAGAAGCTTTATTGCGTCGTGCCAAAAATAATAAAGGACTAGAATTAATTCGCCGGTTTTTAAGTAAAGGATACATCACAGCAGGAGATGTAGGAGAAGTTGATCAACTTTATCCCCAAGAAGATGAACCAATGTGGGAAGGTCGTATTCCTCCAGTTGCAGAAAAATCATTACTCACAGCAAACGATAAACAACCAATTTTACAAACAGATTTATGGCTTTTGGCAGTTGCTCACGCCATGCAAGGTATATTAGATTTTGTTGCCCTAGCTAGTTATCCAGCCACACAAAATAATATTCCAGCGGGAGTAGTATTTTTCCCAGAAGGTAATCAAACAATAGGAAAAGGTTATGATTCCCGTTTACAACCTTGGGATAGATTTCCTAATACTTTAGAATGGCATCCTATGTCCTATGCGACTTGTGGAAATGCTAATTGTATTATGGACCAATTGCAAAGAGTTTTAAGTATGGCGCAACCAGGTACAAAAGTTATTCCTGCTTTAGCTGGTAAATGGGGAGAACCAATAACAGGCCGTCCACCCTTAGAACAACAAATGGCAGCTTTAAGGAGATTTGCACCTCAAATTAATGCAGTTAGTCATTTTGCCTATTCTTGGCAACATCCAGAACTTGATGGCCAGCGTAAATTTTGTAAATCTCAGTGATATTACGTCTATTTGAATAGGAATTAATCATATAGCCCAAATATTGGTTTTCCTGTAGTCTGTGAGGTTGGGAGGATTCTTCAGTAGCCTTTTATACTTTTCTTCTTTTTCGCTTTGCACTTTTTCTTTTTTATTTTTTTCAGCGTAGCGAAGCGGATCGTTAAAAATTTTTTTGGAAAATAGAGTCTGTATAATTAACGAAATGCTTTCTTTGTCCTTAGAGAATGTTTTAAGATTGGTATACCGTCATTTTTATCACATTGCTACCCCTTCACCTTTTGTAAAATAGTAGTAAAGATATTTGATACACTATAAGACACTTTTCAAACAAACTCTTATAATTAAGTTAACTAAATTAAACAGATAAATAAATGCGTAAACAAGTTATCGAATATACATCTCCACTAGATGCGTTGATTGCCCTTACCAAACAGTTAAATGTTTATGAAATCAAGTACCAAATGAGTTCAGAAGATTTTTTTGCCAAATATAGCCAGGGAGAAACTTCTGATGATGAAGTGTTTGTCGAATGGGCAGGAAATTATCAGCATTATCTAGCTTTACACCAAGAAATAACCAGCAAACTCCAAGATGTCGCGTAAAATTATCCAAGGGTATTTAGATGAAGTTGAGCAACTTTTAATTAATTGCTCTAACGTATATATTGAGGAGTATAGTGCGGTAATTTTAACGCCAGAGCGTGCTAATCTCCGTATTAGAATACGTTTTGCAATTAAATATTTACTAGCAGTTAGTGAAGCATTTGTTGTTGTAAATAATCAGATTGAATATGTTGATTACCGCTATCACTTTCAAGATGAGCAAAATAGTCTAATTTTTCGTTATGACAGTACACCACACTTTCCCAACTTGCCTAGTTTCCCCCACCATAAACATCTTTTTGGCAATGTAATTGCTTGCGAAAAGCCACATATAGCTGATGTTCTACAAGAAGTGATGGAGTTTTTAAAGTAGGAATACTATATAGCAATAATGTTCAGATATTTGTTTTACGGCTGCAACACTACTTCGTCTCCATCCAATTATCACCCGCACGCACATCAACAACCAAAGGAACACTTAAACTCACCGCATTTTCCATCACCGACTTAATTTGTAATTGCAATTCTTCCCATTCTTGGGGAGGAACTTCAAACACTAATTCATCATGTACCTGTAACAACAACCGCGCTTGATATCTTCTTAAAACTTCATGTATTCTAACCATTGCAATTTTAATAATATCCGCACTCGAACCTTGAATTGGTGCATTTGCAGCAGAACGCAATAACCCCGCATCATAAGCACCCAAATTTTTCAACTTACTCAAATCAATATCTTCTAAATTTCTACCTCTTAACTCTTTCAAGGTTTTAGTAGTAAAATCAAAATAACGTCTTCTTCCCAAAATTGTTTCTACATATCCTTGAGCAATAGCTTGTTTTTTTACACCCTCCAAATATTTAAATACTTGGGGATATCGTTCATTAAATCTCTTAATAAATTCATTTGCAGTATTCTTATCCACACCTGTAGAACGGGAAAATTTTAAATAACCCATTCCGTAAATTACACCAAAATTAATTGTTTTCGCAAAACGTCTTTCTTCTGATGTCACTTCATCTTTTTCAAAGACTAATTTTGCTGTTACTGTATGAATATCCTCGTTATTTTGATAAGCTTGAATTAATACAGGTTCTTGACTCAAATGTGCTAAAATTCTTAACTCAATTTGTGAATAGTCAGCAGCAACCATTAACCAACCAGATTGGGGTAAAAACGCTTTTCTAATTTGTCTACTAAAAGCGGTACGAATGGGAATATTTTGTAAATTAGGATTAGAAGAAGATAACCTACCTGTTGCAGTTACAGTTTGATTAAAATCAGTATGTAACCGTTGACTTTTGGGATGTACTAATGCTGGTAAAGCATCTACATAGGTAGATTTTAATTTTGATAAAGTTCGATATTCAATAATCGCATCAACCAAACCTGTGGTATCAACTTCTTGGAGTTTTTCTAAAGTTGCAGCATCGGTAGAATAACCAGTTTGAATTTTGCGGGAATATTTGGTACTTAAAGCGAGTTTGTCAAACAAAATATAACTCAATTGTTTAGGAGAACCTAAATTAAATGTTTCTCCAGCAATTTCTATTGCTTTTGTTTCTAAAACTGCTAAATCTGATTCTAACAACTGAGACAATTCTTGTAAATAACCGGAATTAATTCTCACCCCTGTATATTCCATTTCTGCTAAAACTGTTTCTAGGGGTTGTTCTACCTCTAGCAATAATTTCTCTAATGCTGGTATTTGATTTAATTCATTTCGCAATTTATCAACTAATTGAAATGTGGCATAAACTTGAGTTCCACAATAATATGCTACTGTATTTATGCCAATATCAGCAATAGTTTTTTGTGGTTCTTTTTTCCCTGCTTTGGGTACAATATCATTATATTCTGTGAGTTGTAATCCCAAATATCTTAAAGATAAATCACTTAAATTATGGGTATTATCGGGATTTAGCAAATAACTTGCTAACATAGTATCAAATACCACCCCTGTTAAATTAATTCCCTGACATTTGAAAATTAATCTATCAAATTTGGCATTTTGAAATGTTTTCGGATAATCTGCATTTTCTAAAATTGGACGTAGTTTTGATAATACTACATCTAACTGTAAATTATTGCCACTATTGCCTATTTTATGACCAACGGGAATATAAGCAACTTCATTTTCTCCTGTTCCCCAACAACAACCGATTCCTACTAAAGCTGCATCTCTTGGTTCTAAATCTGTAGTTTCTGTATCCCACGCAACGGTTTTTTTTGGGTTAGTACATTTTTCTAAAATGCTCACTAAATCCTCTAATTTTTCTGTTGTATCAATAATCCGAATTGGCATTTTTTCATGATGATATTTTTCAGCATTCGCTGTATCTTCCGCACTAAAAAACCATACTTCATTATCTTCTTCAGATGCAATATTAATCTGGTTATTTTTGATAGTTTCGGTTTTGGTTTCTGTAACTTCTCCCCCGAATTTTGCTTGGAGTTCGTTGATTTGTTCTAAGAATTTCTTAAATTCTAATTTCTCTAAAATGGGAATTAAATTAGCAGTATCAAAACCCTTTAAATGACAATCTTCTAAATTAACTTCTAAAGGTACATCTACAACTATTTTGGCTAAATATTGAGAATGCAGTGCATCTTCTTTACCTGCAATTAATTTTTGATGATTTGCACCTGTTATTTCATCTATTTTAGCGTAAATTTCATCTAAAGAATGATAAGTATTTAATAATTTTACTGCTGTTTTTTCCCCAATTCCTTTAACTCCAGGAATATTATCAGATTTATCCCCGCAAAGGGCTTTAAAATCTACAATTTGTGTAGGGAAAACACCTAACTTTTCTTGAACTTGTGCTGCTTGAAATTCCGTGATACTATTGGTAGAACGTTTTAAAGCTTCAGGACTAAAATTTAAAACTGTAATCCCTTTTTTTTCATCAATTAGTTGAAATAAATCCCTATCTCCTGATAAAATCTTCACTCGATAACCAGCAGCAGCAGCTTTTTCGGCTAAAGTTCCTAATACATCATCTGCTTCATAACCTGGTTGTGTAATAATCGGTATATTTAAAGCTGTTAATAAATCATTCAGGTTTTCTACATCGGGAATAAAATCTTCCGGTGTTTCTGCTCTTCCCGCTTTATAATTATCATCTGCTTCATGGCGAAATGTAGGCGCTGCTAAATCAAACGCTACTGCTATTGCTTGTGGATTTTCGCTTTTTAATACTTCTAATAAACATTTAATAAAACCAAAACATACGCTGGTAGGAATACCTGTTTTTGTACGCAGCCCGCCATCTCTACCTTTAGCAAAAGCGAAGTAGGAACGAAAAGCTAAAGAATGTCCATCTACAAGGATAATAGTAGGATTGGTTGTAGTTGCAGAATCTGAAATCACTGAATTAGTCGAGTTTGGGAACATAGCCTATTTTAACTATTGCTGATCGCCTGTTACTCTCTTACTGGGACGATTATTAAATAATGTATCTGCTCATCTTATGACATCTATCAACAATCAGGCTGAAAATAAAAAAGATATTAAGCTACTGGTACTAGATATAGATGGTACGATCGCTGGCCATGACAACCAAGTCAGTGACACTGTACAGCAAGCTATTAAAGCAGTCCAAGCTAAAGGTATTCAAGTAGCTATAGCTACGGGTAGAATGTATTGTTCAGCTTTGCGCTTTCATGAAGATATTCAGTCTAATTTACCATTGGTAGCTTATCAGGGTGCTTGGATTCAAGATCCCAATAGTGGTAAACTGCACCGTCATTTAACTGTAACCAAGGAAATTGCTTATCAATTATTAGATTACTTTGAACAACCACAATGGCGATCGCTTCTTTCAGTCCATTTCTATATTAATGATCAACTCTACGTGCGAGAAATAACTACAGATACAGCAGACTATTCTCAACGCTGTGGTGTTATTCCTCTTCCTGTGGGTGATTTGCGGCAAGTATTAACTGATAACATCCCGACTAAGGTTTTAGCCTTATGTAATAAAGTAGATTTGATTAGAAAAATGATGGGTGATTTACGTTTACAATACACACCCGCAGAATTATACATGACAACTTCTGTCGCAACTTTCCTAGAAGTAGCAAATCCTTTTGTTAACAAAGGTACTGCTGTCCGTTACCTTGCAGAAGAAATGTTAGGAATAGAAAGCAGTCAAGTAATGACTATTGGGGATAACTTTAATGATGTAGAAATGTTGGAATATGCGGGAATAGGTGTCGCAATGGGAAGCGCACCAGAACCAGTAAAAGCGATAGCAACGTGGGTGACAGCCAGTGTAGAACATGATGGAGTAGCGATCGCCATAGAAAAATTCTTACTTTAACAGGTAACTGGGGACTGGTGACTGGTGACTAGGAAAAATCTTTCCTCCCCTACTTTCTGACTCCTGACTCCTGACTCCTGAATCCTGAATCATACCCAAACATCAGAAAGGACACCGACGACTGGCCGTGTTTCGTCTCGGTGTCCTTGCTGGTTCGCTCCTCACACACCAGCTAATATATCCCAGGAGACAGATCGCGTCAATACCTATAGTCAAATTTTTTCAATTGCAGTCACAGGAGTTCAGGAGTCGTAGGGGCGAAGCATTCGGAAAATAACCTGTGATCAAAATTAATAATTTTTCGCTCGAATGCTTCGCCCTTACAGGAAAATAACCTGTGATCAAAATTAATAATTTTTCGCTCGAATGCTTCGCCCTTACAGGAAAATAACCTGTGATCAAAATTAATAATTCTTCGCTCGAATGCTTCGCCCTTACAGGAAAATAACCTGTGATCAAAATTAATAATTCTTCGCTCGAATGCTTCGCCCAGACCGGAGTTAGGAGTCATGAGGCAAGAAGTAATATCTTATTCTCCCCAGTCAACGCTCCCCAGTCAACAGTCCCCAATCACAACTCCACAGGCGCAAAAACTCCCAATTTACTTTCTAATACAGACCTTAAAACCAACTGGGTAACAATCAGCAATCCTAACCTAGCCTGAGCTAACTCCAATGAATTAATTTTCACTTCCCCCCAGATGCGACAATTACACCAGAAACTTTCAAAAGCTTCGCTCAATTTCAGTGCAGTTGTCATCCAATTAACTGAAGTGTTAGAATCAGGGAATACCAAATCATCTACCATTTTTACCAACAGGTGCATCAGACGCACCTCATCCCCTTGATAAAGACGCAATTTTTGATCACAGTCTAGCCAGGGTATCGGTTGGGTAGACAGCAAACCTAGCACTTCTGTACTATTATCTATCAGTTGAATCAATCCCTCTCGATCAGCTAATCTCAATAATGAACAGCAGCGTGCATGGGCATATTGAATTTTAAACAATTTATTGTTGTAATTCTCACCATCTGGCCATCTTCCCGTCTCCCCATCTCCCCCACCTCCAATTCCTTCTAAGCTAGTTTCACCGACTGTTAGATTATGTAACCAAACTGCCAAAGTAGAATCAATCAGTTCTATATGAATCAAAGCAGGAGGAACAACTTTAACGTGAAAAAGCTCACCATAAGCTACCAAATGAGCAGCAATCGCCCTGATAATACCTGTTACTTTTGAATTATCAGATGAGGCAAGTTGCAAAGCTACACTAGAAATATATAAAATTTTTTTACCATCTGTGCCTTGATATAGAGGCAGTTTTCCCTTTTTTATCCATAGAATTTTCTCATCCTTGGTATAAACACTGAGGAAATTTATTAAATGGATATAGACTATTTGTTTAATTGAGGTATACTTCTTAAATAGTAGCCAATGTTGCACGTAGTTATTTAGCAAACTTTTGCGGTTATCACGATTTTATCCTGTTCCATCCACCTTTAGATAGAAGTTTAGTCTAAGTAAAGAAAAATGAGAGTAGGATAAAATTTCGTGAATAATCAATGAATGATTAGTAAACTTTACTACCCTCATTGTACAGTAAGAAGTATAACAAAAGAGTAGAGGGCAAAATTCGCTTTCTACACTTTGGATGGCTGACACTGTTGGGTGTTCAGCCTACCCTGTTAACACAAAGACACTCCTTGCACCTTTTTATTTAGTCTTTGTTTTTAGCCGAACGCTCTTTGTTAACTATGCAATCTCAATCCTCTTTTTCCGAGGCATCACGGCCTTTCTTAACTTGGCAACGAATTCTTGACTGGGCGCAAGAACACTACCGCTGCCGCACCTTCAGCAAAGATGAGCGCATTCCCGCCAGACCCGGATTGCTGTATTTAGTGCAGAGAGGTGCAATCCGCATGGTAGGAACAGCCCAAGTAAGTGCTACTGCCAGCCAGCTAACATCTCGACGCATTAACAGAACCCCTGAAGAAGCCTTTTTGGGTTTTGTGGGCGCAGGACAACCATTTGAAATCGTCGCTCAGTCCCCCTTTACACTCCAAGCTTACGCCCACGTTGACCAAACTGCGGTGCTGTGGATGTACTGGCATGATTTGGATAACTGGCCTCACTTCCGTCGTGAAGTCATGGATGCCTTTAGATATCAACATCAGCGCAAGCTATTGTGGCTAAGTGCTTTAGGACAACGACGTACAATTGACCGACTGCTAGGTTTCCTCACCTTGTTAATTGAGGAATATGGAGAACCAGCAATGAGCGAAACCGATCCCGATGTTATTCGCGGCTATTGCCTACCTTTCCCTCTCACCCATGCCCAAATTGGTAGCGCCATTGGTTCTACCCGCGTCACCGTTACTCGCTTGATGGGTAAATTGCGTCAACGTGGACTCATCCTCACCCAAGGGGATAATCTGATTTGCTTGCCAGCAGAGTCAATTAACAGAGCGAGCTAAAACACTTTCACCAAGCCAAGTGAAGTGTTTAATCTGGTTCTGGAAATTTTAGAAGCGATGACTAGCAGGTGTCAGCGGATTTTAACAAACCCAGTTTGGGTAATTAGTTCCTGTCCCTGCTCTGTTAGCAGTAAGTTAGCATAAGCAACGCCGACTTGCTCCCCAGTTTGACCATTCTGTTTAACCACTACAAACAGATTCCGGGTAATCGGGTATTTTCCTGATTGAAAAGCCTGAATGTTCAATTGATTCCGTTTTTCAGGACATTGATTAGGGAGAATCAATGGTTCTTGATAAGGAGGAATGTATTCCCCAGGCGTGCGTCCCAAAGGTAAGGGTCTAATAGAACATTGAGGAACAACCTCCGGAGCAGAAGCGTAATAGATGCCACCAGGACTATCAGCCGCCTTTTTTAAGGCTTGGGTGGTCGTAAAGACAAACTCTACTTGGGAACTGAAAGTTTGACCACCCAAAATGTCTTGGACAAAAAGTTCAACGGTGCCACCATCACTAACACGGCGTGTAAATGCCTTAATTGGTAGATTTAGTCCACCCACTTGATTCCAATTATTAATCTTGCCTGTGTAGATGGATTTTAGCTGGTCTATTGTCAATCCTGGGATATTTAGGTTCGGGTTTACGGCTACAGCTAACCCATCAATCGCTACAGGAATTTGATTGAGTTTGAATCCACGTTGTTGAGCGCGGTTTAATTCTTGATTTAATTTCTTGGTGATATTGGCTCAAAGTCATAGCCAGTACGAGATCGACTACCAGGGACTATTTTTACAAGTTGGACTGAGGTGTTTCTATCTCCTGATGGTAAAAAGCGAATTTCCCCACCAGCACCTGTAGCAGAAAATCCAGGAGATACAAGAGTTTTTTGAATACCAGAACGGGTGGGATCTTTTCCTAAGGCAGCAATCAGGGCTTTTGTAGCATCATAGGCTAGGGCAGTACGCCAACTCACATCAGCACCCCATAATTTTCGGGATGTTTTGGGAAATTCCGATTTGGGATTACCTTGAATATGCCAGGGAACTGCTAATACCATTCCTACTGCTTGTTCTCTACCAATTTCTAAGGTTTTTAGTGTATACACACCATTACCAGCCAGTAATTTTAGACGCTGTTGATTTACCTGAACTACTTGCAATGCTTTGTCTACAATTCCTGTGTTAGCGGCTAACATTAATACTTGCGCCCCTTGTTCAGTTGCCTGTTTCACACTGGAAGCAGCACTAAAATCGGCTTTGGATAAATCAAATTCTTGAGATACTTCTCCACCTTCCAATAAAATAGAGGCAACAAACTCTGATTTTAGAGACTGACTATAATCACTTTGAGAATTAAAGAAAACTGCTGCTTTTTTCTTCTGTAAGTTTTTCACCATGTAATTTGCTAAGGTTCTAGTAGTTATCAAATGACTGGGAACTGTTCTAAAAATGTAGGGGCTAAAGTTGGTAATTTTCACAGAACTGCTATTAGGGGAAATAGCAACAAGTTTTCCAGAATCATAAACTTTACCTGCCGTTAATGTTGCATTACTACTACTACAGCAGATTGCACCTAATACTTCTGGGTTTTTGACTAAGTGACTAGCAATTTCTTTAGATATTTCTGGTTTATCATCATCGTTAGCTATGCCGACTTTTAAGTAAGCTCCGTTAATTTTTCCTTGACTATTAATTTCCTCTTGGGCTTGAGCGATACCTCGTAGTATTTCTAATCCAGTACCAGTATTAGGATTATTGGCTAATGGTATTGTTGCCACAATTGTATAGTTTTTGCTAGATCCAATCCGCGCGTTATTCAGATATATTAGTGCTTCTGGATCATTGGGTTGGAATTTTAAAGATGCTGTAAATTTGGCGATCGCTTGTTGATAATTTTTATTAGCTATTGCTTTAGCCCCATCTGTTTTAAATGCAGAAGCTTCTCCAGGGCTAAATATTTTTTCCCCAAAACTAATTCTTTCTTTAACTGATGTTTCTGATTGATTATTATTGTTTTTTTTCTGATTATTTTCTAATGTGTTCACACTAGTTATTGGCAAAATTCGCCCTAAAAATAACCATATACCAATTCCTAGTACACCGCTTGTCAATAATAAGGATAATAGTAATACTTTAACTTCTTTTTGTAACATAATTGACTCCTTTGTTTTTAAGTGACTTTTGAAAAACCAAACTATCTAAATTATTGAAGATATTAATTTATAAATCAAACGAAATATTGATGTTACCGCAATAGCTATTAAAGCTGAAGCAAATGCTAAAATAACCACATTCTGAATAACAATACCACCATGTAAAAAGGGGATAAAAAATATAATTGCCAAAGTAATTGCGGGGATAATTAATAAGTCAAATTTTTCCAACCAGCGTTGAGTTTGAGCAAAAATTAAACCACTCAAAATCACAACAGAAATAGCCATAGTGATGATCGGGTTTTTGAGTAAGCTGAAAAGGGCGATCGCTATTAATGCTCCTTGAAATCCGCTAAAAGCTGCCCCAGCTAATAATTCCCAAGTAGCAAATTTTGGTTGTAGTGAAATTGGTTTTAGTGGTGGTGGTATTGGTGTTGGAGGTTGGGTTGATGGATGTGGTTGTATTTTTTGTCCCTGTGGTACTGATGGAGGTGTTTGTATTTGTGGAGGTGAAGCTGTAGGAATTACACTAGGAGCAGGTGGAGAAAGAGCTTGTAAAACTTCTGCTGCTGACTGAAAGCGTTGACTAGCCGCAGGGAGCAGCATTTTGTCTAAAATATCAGCTAGTCTGTCATTAACAGTAACTTGTGTCCGCCATTTCCACTGATTAGTATAGGAATCAAAAAGTGTACCAGCTTCCTTTCCTGTTAATAAAGTAATCACAGTCACAGCTAAAGCGTATAAATCTGTAGAAGGAAATACTTGATTTCCTGACATTTGTTCTGGTGGTGCAAAACCCAGAGAATAGATTCCCGTAGAAGCAGTAGAAGCACCAGGAACATTAGCAACTTGTTTTACAGCACCAAAATCTAACAAGAATAATTTACCATCCCGACGACGCATAATATTAGAGGGTTTAATATCTCTGTGAATAATGCCTTTATCGTGGATAAAAGTGAGAACTGGGAGAATTTCCGTGAGTATTTGTGTAACTCCGATTTCTGAAAATTTCCCTTCTTGGAGTAATTCTTCTTCTAGATTTTGTCCATCAATATATTCTTGAACGAGGTAAAAAAACTGCTCTTGTTTTCCTGGTGGTAAACTGGAGACAGAGACAGGGAAGAAAGCAAATAAGTCAGGAATTTGCTCATGTTCATTGCCTATTTGCGCTAAAACTTCTGCTTCTCTTTCAAAGAGTTGTTGTGCTAGTTGTAGTTGAGTAGGTGTTAAATTCCCAGCAGGTTGGAATTGCTTAACCACACAGGAGCGCATTCCCGGAATACGGCGATCGCGTGCCAAAAAAGCGGCACCAAAACCGCCCTTACCCAGTAACTGAGTAGGTACATAGCGACCATCTAAAAGTAGTGGCATACCACAACTAATGCAGTATTTTTGCTGGGTTGTTTTTAAAGTTGTAACATCATCTAAATCCGCGAAATGATTGATTGGCCTGGGGCAGTTGGGACGAGTGCAGTAAACTTCCATGTTAGTTGTTAGTCATGAGTCACCAGTCATTAGTCATTAGTCATTAGCTATCTACACTTTTGACTACTGACTACTGACTACTGACAAAAAATTTACTCTGGATCAGATGAAATAGACGTTGATGTATCTATTTCTAATGTACTTAACATCAGATTTTTTTGTGATAATTTTAACGCATCTCCATCCCATCCAGGGGTAGCAAACTGGGGTAAAATTTCCTGACTAAAGGCTTCTGCGGCTTTAGAGCGATAGCGATTAGGATTAACAATGAGCCAAAGAGTCCGTTTGACAACCACACCTTCAATAGGTGTACAGTGTAGCACACCCATTTGTAATTCTTTAGCGATCGCCGAAGTAGAGACAAAAGCCGCCCCCAAACCTGATTGCACAGCATTTTTAATTGCTTCAATGGAATTTAGTTCCATTTCAAATTTAAAACGTCTGGTATCAATATCACAGCGTGCTAGTACCTGATCAATGACTTTGCGGATAGTAGATTGGGAGTCAAGAGCAATGAATTGTAATTTATATAGGTCTTCTTTTTGAATGGTATCGAGTTTAGCAAAGGGATGGAATGTAGGTAAAATCAGCGCCAGTTCATCCTCTGCGTAGGGAACGATGTCCAAAGATTCAGCTAGTTCAGAGGGAATTTCACCACCGATGATAGCTAAATCAACTTGTCCGTTAGCTACACTCCAAGCGGTACGACGGGTAGAGTGGACGTGAAGTTGTACCGCCACATCGGGATATTTTTGACGAAACATCCCAATCATCCGCGGTAACAAATAAGTACCAGTAGTTTGAGAAGCACCGACAATTAGAGTACCACCTTGGAGATTTTGTAAATCCTCAATAGCGCGACAAGTTTCTTGACACAGACTGAGAATTTTTTCACCGTAGCTAAGGAGTAGATGTCCAGCTTCGGTTAACTGAGCGCGTCTTCCACCCCGATCAAATAAGGGGACATCCAGTTGGCGTTCCAGATTTTGCACCTGTAAACTCACTGCTGGTTGAGAGACGTAAAGACTATCAGCGGCGCGTTTGAAGCTCCCTTCTTGTGCGATCGCTTTGAGAATGCGTAACTGATCTAAAGTGAAAGGAAGGTCAGACATAAGGCTTAACCCACAAACTTGGGAAGGAGCAGCTTTAAAAATAAATCAAGGTCTATAGCTTTTGGGCTAGGCATGATTTATGGCATTGTAATAGCTGTCAGCAGTCAGTAGTCAGTAGTCAGCTTTGGAAAACTCTTGTTTGACAAAGATTCCAAAATATACACTGCTCCTAATGATCCTGAAAACTGCTATGACATTTAAATATGACATTTAAAAACGTGATCCGAAAAAGAAATTAACACAACATCTTGCAAAAAATCCTCTTGTGTATAAACTGTTAAGGGTGCAATCAACTGTCTTGGCTTTTACCATCTAGTGATTATTAGTCAAGATAATTACCAATATTAGCTGCTTTTATTTTCAATTTTGAATTTTTCATCGGAAATTGAGTTGTGTCTATGATGTCTAGTCCTTGGTTCACCAGCAGTCATCTTGTGATGCTGGGGTTACAGTTAGTTTTTGCGATCGCCCACAGCGGAGGTGCTGCTTTGCGTCCTTGGGCTGAAAAATACATCGGACCAAGGTTGTATCGCATTTTGTTTGCATTAGTTAGTTTACCCTTAGCAGTGATCTTAATTACTTACTTTTTTAATCACCGTTATGATGGTTGGCAACTGTGGCAAGTACAGGATATACCGGGTGTGAAACCAGTAGTTTGGGTACTATCAGCAATTTCCTTTTTATTTTTATATCCTGCTACCTTCAATCTACTAGAAATTGCGGCTATTCAAAAGCCCCAAGTTCATCTTTATGAAACAGGTATTATTCGTATTACCCGTCATCCGCAAATGGTGGGTCAAGTTATTTGGTGTATTGCCCATACTCTGTGGCTAGGTACAACCTTCACTGTTGTTACATCTTTGGGTTTAGTGCTACATCACTTATTTGGAGTTTGGCATGGCGATCGCCGTTTGAGCAAACGCTATGGAGAAGCTTTTGAAGTAGTCAAACAACGCACTTCAATTATTCCCTTTCAAGCAGTTTTTGATGGTCGTCAAGCTCTGAAATGGCAAGAATTTATTCGTCCAGCTTACTTGGGAGTTGCCATTTTTGTAGCCTTACTCTGGTGGTCTCATCCCCTATTAATCGTAGCCACCAGTAGCATATCATGGTAGTTTTAAGTGATCCCCAATATCAACATAAAATACTAATTTCATCAAAATTCCCGCTTATCAAATACCACTAAATCAATGTAATATGAAATAAACCAACTGTCAGTGTGGGTTTCCTCAGTCGGTTTGAGATTGAATATTGGGATTTGCTGGTCGCTTGACTTTCTTCGGGAGGAAACGGCAATCAGAAGTTGAACATCAAAAAAGCTACCGTGAATTTGATCGCGCTGGCTTTTTTGTCAGCAACTCCTAATGATACTGACTTGCCAACTCACATCAGTGGTGGTTACTTTGATATAAAAACCTTATAAATCAAGAGGCGTCATGGTGTTGTCGGTCAGTGAGCGGACATTTACTCAAGAAGTTTTAGAATCTCCAATTCCTGTGTTAGTTAATTTCGAGGCTCCTTGGTGTGGCTTGTGTCGCATCATTCACCCATTGTTGCTGCAATTTCAAGCTCAGTGCGACAACGGAATTAAACTTGTAGCGGTTAACGCTGATCAAAATTTCAAGCTATCTACCACCTATCGTCTCAAATCACTACCAACTTTACTACTAATTGAAAAAGGTGTGATCAGACAACGCCTTGAGGGTTTCCGCAGCAGAGATGATTTACGTCAAGCACTGGAAGAAATTCAACTCAGTTGCATGACTAACCATAACACCTTGAGTATAACAACCATGCCTGATTTAGAGTGCCGCTCTGCTTAATTGGTGATTGGTGATTGGTGATTGGTGATTGGGAAAATACAAATAATTTTCCCCTGCTCCCTGCTCCCTGCTCCCTGCCCCCTGCTCCCTGCCCCCTTGCTTCTTCTTGCCCTGCCTCCTACCTTGTCACAACGACAATTGTTAACGCCAGCTTACCTATATCAACATTACTTCATCCCCAATTTTTTCCATGATTCAAATATTAAATTATCCTTAACAAACTTAACAAAATTAATAACCCTTCTCAGAATATCTGAGAAGGGTTATTATATTTTCTTTCGGAAAAAGTGAATATATTTAGGGCTTGCTGAATAAATCTGGACTTACGCATCAATCGTCAAGAAACCTGGTTTCTGCGTAAGTTCTATAAATGTAAAACCTGGAGTGGAAAAGAGTTTTAGCGATTTTAATTTTCAATAAATGCAAGATTTTTGAAGCTGAGACCTAAAAAACCCTGCATTTTGGCTTGAAGAAATCCAAAAATTTGTTACCAACAGATAGCTAAAACTGTTCCCTGTTAAGAGTTTCCTGTACCCTGTCTCCACGACAGGACTTTTTCAGCAAACCTTGTGCTTCAGGTCTAATCTTCTGAAAGCTGTAAATACTTGACTATATTTTTAATGACTATTGGCGTTATCTTACAATTATTAGGAGTTCCGACCTGGACAATTTAGCCTAAGAAGAATATTCTTACAGCATTGTCCTTAATTTGTCAATACTTTTCAAAGTAGGCGTGAGTGATGGAAGTAATCTATCAGTATGCCTGGATTATTCCAGTATTACCCCTATTAGGAGCAATGCTGGTAGGTCTAGGGTTAATCTCGTTAAATCAGGTAACAAACCGCCTGCGACAGCTAAACGCTGTGGTTATTATCTCCCTGATGGGCGCAGCTATGGGGCTGTCTATGGCTCTGCTGTGGAGTCAATACCAAGGTCATGCACCTTATCTGCGTACCTTTGAATGGGCAGCAGCAGGTAATTTTCACTTGACGATGGGCTACACAATTGACAATCTCACAGCTATGATGCTAGTGGTTGTGACAACTGTAGCCTTTTTGGTGATGATTTACACTGATGGCTACATGGCGCATGACCCTGGTTATGTCCGGTTTTACGCCTATCTCAGTTTATTCGGCTCTTCCATGTTAGGGTTGGTGGTTAGTCCCAACCTAGTACAAATTTATATCTTTTGGGAATTGGTAGGGATGTGTTCCTACCTCCTCGTTGGTTTTTGGTACGATCGCAAGGCGGCGGCGGATGCTTGTCAAAAGGCTTTTGTAACTAACCGCGTTGGTGACTTTGGTTTACTGCTAGGTATTTTGGGTCTATTTTGGGCAACAGGCAGCTTTGATTTTACAATCATGGGCGATCGCCTGGGTGAATTAGTAGAATCTGGTTCTATCAGCAATTTCCTGGCTATCCTCTTCGCCATTTTGGTCTTCCTCGGTCCAGTTGCCAAGTCTGCCCAGTTCCCCCTCCATGTCTGGCTACCAGACGCAATGGAAGGTCCTACACCTATTTCCGCCCTGATCCACGCAGCAACAATGGTAGCGGCTGGTGTATTCCTAATAGCGCGGATGTACCCAGTATTTGAACACGTCCCCGCAGCAATGAACGTGATCGCTTTCACTGGGGCATTTACAGCATTTTTGGGCGCGACTATCGCTATTACCCAAAACGACATCAAAAAAGGACTCGCTTACTCCACCATTTCCCAACTTGGTTACATGGTGATGGCAATGGGTGTAGGCGCTTACAGTGCGGGTTTATTCCACCTGATGACCCATGCTTACTTTAAAGCGATGCTGTTCTTGGGTTCAGGTTCAGTTATTCACGGTATGGAAGCAGTGGTTGGCCATGATGCGGTACTGGCTCAAGATATGCGCTTAATGGGTGGACTGCGGAAATATATGCCCGCTACCGGGTTTACTTTCTTTATTGGTTGTTTAGCAATTTCCGGTATTCCTCCCTTTGCTGGTTTCTGGTCCAAGGATGAAATTCTCGGTGCGGCTTTTGCTGCTAACCCCCTGTTATGGTTTATTGGTTGGGTGACAGCGGGTATTACTGCTTTTTATATGTTTAGAATGTATTTCTCGACATTTGAAGGCAAATTCCGGGGTAATGATGAGAAAATCAAAACCATGCTCAAAGATGCTGCTGCTGCTAAGTTAGGTTTGGAATTACAACCTAATTTTGGACCAGGAGCAATGAAAAAAGGTGAGTTAGAAAGTCATGGTCACGGACACCACAGCAGTTCACCTCATGAGTCTCCTTGGACAATGACTCTACCTCTGTTGGTTTTGGCTGTTCCTTCTATTTTGATCGGTTTGGTGGGTACTCCCTACGCTAATTATTTTGAGCAGTTTATCTACTCTCCTAATGAAACCTTAGCTGAAGTAATGGAAAAAGCTGCGGAATTTGACCCCCATGAGTTTTATGTGATGGCGGGTAGTTCTGTGGCTATTTCTGTGGTGGGTATTACTTTAGCCGTGCTGATGTATTTGGCTCGGAAAATTGACCCCAGTGCGATCGCTTCTAAGATCAAATCTCTGTATGAGTTATCGTTGAATAAATGGTATTTTGACGATATTTATCATCAGGTATTTGTCCTTGGTTTGCGTCGTATTGCTCGACAAGTGATGGAAGTTGATTTCCGCGTTGTTGATGGTGCGGTTAATTTGACTGGTTTCTTTACTCTTGTTAGTGGTGAAGGTTTGAAGTACCTGGAAAGCGGTCGGGTTCAGTTCTATGCCTTAATTGTTTTTGGGGCTGTTCTGGGCTTGGTGATCGTTTTTGGTGTGACTTAATTTTTATGGGGGTGGGTTTTCCTGCCCCTATTTTTTCTCACGCAAAGACGCAAAGGCGCAAAGTTATTGAACCACGAAGAACGCGAAGAACGCGAAGGGAAGAGGGGAAGAGGAAGGAATTTTATTAAAGAAGTGAGTGATACTTTTCGCTTAACTGATATTTCTCCTGATCCAGATTCCTATCTAGTTTTTAGGGTGTGTTAGGCTCGCAACAATAGGGTTAATGTACATTAACTGCTATGGGATCTAACGCACCCTACAAAATTACATCTTTCCTTTTGCCATCACTTGTTGCAGATGTTCACGAATTTCGTGCGCTCCGTCAATTTCTGACTGACGCAATTTTTGGAATAGTTCTACACAAGGTTGAGAATTTGCTTCTTGTGCATCTTGAATGTAACGTTCGTAAGCTTGCACTGCTGCTGCTTTGTTATGCAATACTGTGATAAAGTCGTATTCTAAATTACTAATTGGTTCTTGAGTTTTGGTCTGGGTAGCAGTCATTTTTTTGCTCCTTTATTTAACTATTTATTGAATTTATACAGATTATTTAAGTTATATTCATCTATCTCAAAGTGGACAAAATTATTACCTTTAGATAGAAGTATTCAGTTAATAATTGAACAAGGTTTTAAGTAACTCAACTTTAAAAAACGTCATACCCAGATCCCCGACTTCTTCAAGAAGTTGGGGATCTATCCACTGCTATATTTACTTTGACAGAGGTGGGTTATCCTCATATTCATCGGAATACTGAAATACGAATTTGTTTTGTATTTCTCTATTCTCTTGATGCACGATAGGACAATATTTTGTGTTTGCACTCATGCAGTCCATGTGGGGTGTTTTCGCACATACTAATAATAGTCCCCCCAAAATGAGTAATAAGCTACAAATTGCTGCTGTTTGTGTGCCGGAAATATCTAACGTACCATGAACAACTACTTCCCGCAGTACGGAAACTATTGCCACCTCCACGGCTACACCTACGGAAATACTATGTTCTTGTAAGTAAACTATGAGTAGTCGAAATAATTCCACGAGAATTAACACAAATAGTATTTTTGATGTCAATTCTTTGTAGTCTAATGAATTAATGATGGCAATAACTATCCCCCACAATTGTATCAACATTACCGCAAATAAGGCTAAACATAATACCATCACTATGAGGTCTTGAAAAGCCTCCATGTTACGCACTATTGCATAGCGATCTAACCAGCGATCGCAAAATAAAAATCTACTCTTGAAGCGTTTTTGCATGACTGTTTACATTCCAATGGCAGTCAGTAAGCTATCAGCTATCAGCTATCAGCAGTCAGCTTTTTAGGGTTACACCAAAAATCATTGGTTGATAATTGATCAAATATTCTGACTACTGTTAGGGTTTAGCATTGCTAAACCCCTACTGACTCAATTCTGAACTCTTACCAATATTCCTATTTTTACGTAACATTAATGTTTTCTGCCTCAGCGTGGTTTGTTATTTAATTTTTGTATTTGTATTAACAATTTGTCGGCATTATTCACCCATTGAGTATTACCTTGATTTTTATACAAATCTCTCGCATATTTGATTAGTTTTACGGCTTCTGGATATTGTTTCAATTGTACAAATACTAATCCTGCACCATAATAAGCATCGGCATAATTTGCATTTGCTTGGGTGGATTTTCTAAATGCTGCTAATGCTTCCTTAAATTTGCCTTGATTAAATAAAATTGAACCTAAATTATAATGAGCTTCTGCATATCTGGGATTGATAGTTATTGCAGCGGTAAATACTGATTTTGCTAGTTCAATTCTACCTTTTTGTAAATAACAAAGTCCTAAATGATAGGAAGGTTCTGGAGAATTTGGACTATGTATGATCGCTTGTTGAAAAGAGGCGATCGCCCCATCCCAATCTTTTTTAATTTCTCGTATCAATCCTAAGTTATAATGAGCAAAACCCAATTTTGGATCTAGTTGTAAAGCTCGTTGTAAATAATCATTTGCTAACTGTAAATTATTCCCTTCTAACAAAGCACTACCTAAATTTGCAAAAGCTAATGCAAACTGTGGATCGGCTTGCGTAGCTTGATAAAATGCGTCCGCTGCTGGTTGTAACTTTCCAGTTTGTCGCAGTGCTAACCCTAAATTATAATGCGCTGCTGCTAAAGTCGGATCTAATTGTGTTGCTTGACGAAAAGCGTTAATAGCTTCTTGTATTTTTCCCCTTTGAATAGCTTGTAAACCCCTATTTAACCAGTCTAAAGCAATTTGACGAGGAGTTTGAGCTAATAGGTGACAGGTGACAGGTGACAGGTGACAGGTGACAGCAGATGGGGAAATGGGGAAATGGGGAGAAGTGGAAAATACTGGCTTAATATTGATATCTAGTACCAGTAAAGTAACAATGCCAATAAAAGGATATTTTTTTAAGGAAATAGTCATAAATTAGCCGAATAATATTGTCACTAAATATTGAGTATGAACCTATTTTTTAACAAATATTTTATAATTGGTATATAAATTAGCATAGCTTAATATTACTTAATCTTAATCTTACGATAAACTACAATTTTTTTGCACCGAGCTTAAAAGATGGATAATAAAAAAGTCAGGAGTCAGGAGTCGTAGAGGCGAAGCATTCGGGCGACTAATTATCAATTTTATGAAAAGGCTATTTTCCGAATGCTTCGCGCCTACTTTGCCCGTACAGTAGTCATAATGTTTGATAAATCAGTGAAATAAGCCAATAACAATTTTGAGTATAGCTGTTAAAAAGCTGAAAGCTGAAAGCTGACTGCTGAAAGCTAAAAAAATTACTCCTGAAAAATACATAATACGGTTGAGGGAATCACCGTAAAGGAGGGTTTATGAGCGAAAAAGTAAAATCCGGTTCGCGGAATGTAGCAATTGTTGGACCCTATTCCAGTGGCAAAACCACATTATTAGAAAGTTTGTTATTTGTCACCGGAGCAATTTCTCGCAAAGGTAACATTAAAGATGTTAACACAGTTGGAGATAGTGCTAATGAAGCACGCGATCGCCGCATGAGTGTAGAAGTTTCCACAGCTTGTACAGAATACGAAAATACACGCTTCACCTTTATAGACTGTCCTGGTTCAGTAGAATTTGTCCAAGAAACTTATAATGCTTTAATGGGAATTGATGCCGCAGTTGTTGTTTGCGAACCCATCAAAGATCGAGTTTTAACTTTAGCCCCATTATTCAAATTTCTCGATGATTGGGAAATTCCCCACATCGTATTTGTGAATAAAATGGATCGGGCAAATATTCATGTTCTAGAAACATTAAACGCCCTCAAAGCCGTTTCTAGTCGTCCTTTAGTGCTGCATCAATTCCCCATTATGCAAGGGGAAGAACTCACAGGATTTATTGATATGGTAAGTGAAAAAGCTTATCAATATCATGCTGGTGCTGCTGCTGATTCCATCCCATTTCCAGAAGCATTAAAAGCCGAAGAACATCAAGCGAGAGCAGAAATGTTAGAAACTTTGGCTGATTTTGATGATCATTTACTGGAAGAATTATTAGAAGATATCGAACCACCCCAAGAAGAAATTCTCAAAGATTTAAAACTAGAACTAGGTGCTGATTTAGTAGTACCAGTTTTCTTTGGAATTGCAGAACAAGATTATGGTGTGAGACCTTTATTAGAAGCAATATTAAGGGAAGCACCAGCACCAGAAACCACAATGGAACGGCGTTTAGAAAAAATTAGTGATACTCCTTTAGCGCAAGTTCTCAAAACCTTTTATACTCCCCAAGGTGGCAAACTTTCCTTAGTGCGAGTCTGGCAAGGAACATTAACAGATGGTATTGTTTTAAATGGTATTCGTGCTGGTGGTCTTTACCGTTTAATGGGACAACAACAACAGCAAATTAACGAAGCTGTAGCTGGAGAAATTGTTGCTATTTCTAGGTTAGAAGGAATTAAAACCGGAGATACAATTTCTACCAATTCCCACATTAAACAATTACCAAAAGCAGCAGAATTAGAACCAGTTTTTGCGTTAGCTATAACACCCGAAAAACGTAATGATGAAGTCAAACTTAGTGCTGCTATTACTAAGTTATTAGAAGAAGATCCTGCTTTAGCTTGGGAACAACATGGAGACACCCACGAAGTAATTTTGTGGGGACAAGGTGAGATACATTTGCAAGTTGCGTTAGATAGACTCAGACGCAAATATAATTTACCCATGTCTACCCATCTTCCCCAAATTCCTTACAAAGAAACTATCCGCAAACCAGTAAACGCAGTTCATGGACGTTATAAACATCAAAGTGGTGGACATGGACAATTTGGAGATGTTTATTTAGACATTCAACCATTAGCAAGGGGAGAAGGTTTCAATTTCCGGGAAACAATTGTTGGTGGTGTTGTTCCTAAACAATACATTCCTGGGGTAGAAATGGGAGTGAAAGAATTTCTTGCACATGGTCCTTTAGGTTTCCCGATGGTTGATGTTGCGGTGACATTAACTAATGGTTCTTATCACACCGTTGATAGTTCAGAACAAGCTTTTAAACAAGCTGCACGTCTCGCAATGCAAACAGGAGTACCCCAAGCACAACCTACCCTTTTAGAACCAATTTTAAAGGTAGATGTGAATACTCCTAGTGAGTTTACCTCTAAAGTTTTACAACTTTTAAGTGGTAGACGGGGACAAATTTTGGGTTATGAAGGTAGACAAGATTGGTCAGGATGGGATAATGTTTCTGCATACTTACCCCAAGCAGAAATGCACGATTTTATTGTAGAATTGCGATCGCTTACCTTGGGCGTTGGTTCTTTCCATTGGGAATATGACCACCTGCAAGAAGTACCGGATAAAATTGCCGAACGGGTTTTAATTAAAAACGGTAAATAGTAAATTCTCGTTCCTCGTTCCCAGTCTCCTGACTGGGAATGCTATCAAGGTTATACCTTCCGTTTTTTATTTTTTGTTTCGCGCAAAGACGCAAAGGAGCCGAGGAAATATTAATTACTCAGTGTAAAAGGATTTGTAAACTTCACACCCTCAATAGTTGCACCTGATGGGAAGTCCTCGCTGTAAATTTCTTCAATTTGGTTGAGTCGTGCTGTTGCCCAAATTTGTGCGTCCCAAAAACTAAAGTGATGGGTTTCTACACCACGAATTGCTTCTAGGGAGATTAATTTTGTCATATCAACAACATGACAAATCGCTAAATAGTTACGCATTCGCACCAGAGCCTCAGCAGGAGTTAAAAGGGATCTTCTAGTACGGGTTGTGGCCATAAAAAACTCCCCTATCACCTGGGTACTAATTACTGCTTTCCCAGAACGAATTAACCTGTCAACTACTGTTATTGCTTGTTCCTGTTTTGTGCTATCTAGTGGGTCGTAGATGTACACAAGAATATTAGTATCAATAAAAACTCTACCGTTCATAAAGGTCTTCCCGCTTCCAGTCCCTACCTCCAGCTTGAACAGGTCGAGTTTTGATGTGTTCAATAAATTCTCTTTCTGTTTCCCACAGTGAGATATCGGTTTGGGGGATAGTTATTTCACTCAGATGAAGGTCAATGGCTTGACGAATAATCTCAGCTTCACTGACACCTGTTTGTTGTGCGATCACTTTTAGTAGATGTTCTTGACGTGGTTGGATATAAATTTGTTTGCGAATTTTGGTTGACACAATTGCAAAGTCTATTTAATGTATACATCATATTATACATTATTTTTTAGAAAGTTGCGATGCCTTCTTTGCAAAACTTTCCACAAATGGCGATCGCTTACCTTGGGTGTTGGTTCTTTCCATTGGGAATATGATCACCTGCAAGAAGTACCGGATAAAATTGCTGAACGGGTTTTAAATACTAACAGTAAATAGTTCATCCTCGTTCCCAGTCTCCTGACTGGGAATGCTATTAGGAAGGTTCTACCTTCCTTTTTTTTCTCACGCAAAGACGCAAAGACGCAAAGGAAGAGGAGAAGATAAGATCAGAAAAATCAAGTGTTTATTCTGGTAAATAATCTTGATTTAAAATTTCATCTGTAGTAAAAGGACAGTCTACAGGAAAAGTATCAACTGATAAACCTGTTTCTAAGGATGCTAGTTTTCTCGCATCTTGATAACATTCGCTAAATACTTCAGAAAAATATTTTTTTAAACTGGGACTTTCAGTTAATTCTTCTTTCAATCTGCGTCTATGTTCAAAAATAGTAGATAACCAACTATTACTGCGTTTATCTGGTTGATATTTATATTTGAGAAGGTGCATTAATAAAATTAATAAGTTACTTTTTAATGCTCTTTTTTCACTTCTTCCCATGCTTTCGATTTCTTCAATTAAATTCTCTAAATCAATTTCTGCAAAGTTACCATTTTTTAATTGTTTAGCTGTAGTTTCTATCCATAAATAAAAATCTTCATTATAAAGATTTGAACTAGCAAGGTTTGTAGGTTGAATTGCTTTCATCTGCTGGAAACCTCCGCAAAGAAATTGTGAGATTTTTTGGTAGCTTCTTTAAGTAATTATATAATAATTCCTACTTTTCCTCGTTCCCATTCTCCTGACTGGAAATGCTATCAGGAAGTTTCTACCTTCCGTTTTTCATTAATATTCATCATCATTACCAAAAGTCACACAAGGACTATCAACTTCTACTGCTGGAGTAAAAGAATTACAAAAAATGACAGTAGCACAATTAACCCCTAATTCATCAGGGTGAGTGCATTCCTCCTGGACAAAAAAAGCACAGTCTTTACAAATACTCTTACATGACATTGGTTGCGCGTCTTTGGAGTCTGACATAGTTCAAAAACCTGAATATCAGATAAAACCCACTACATTGGGTATATTGTAGTGGGGAATAGCAGTAACAAACAATGTCATTTTCATCATCTGTTATTTTTGTCACTAGTTTAATTATTTTATGTAAAAATTACATCATTATCTTGCATTTATGGCAAAATACCACATTAAGAAAGTTTAGTTTTCCCATCAGTTAAAATTTTATTTTCGTTTTTATATGTTGTAGCCTTTAATTATACGTTATTTTAATTATACGTTATTTTGTTGGTGATTATGTTCGAGTGCTTTGCGTCAACCCAACCTACTTTTATTTTTATTTTTTTATAAGTTACGTAAATTCTCTGTTGCTTTTTGTGTAGAAATTTTGAGCAATTTATAAGAAATATCGAGAAATTAAACAATTTTTTGATTGTGGTGACATAAAAATTACAATCACTATTATAATATTTGCAGTTATTTAACACACATCACTATGAGTTCAAAGACTAAGGATTTACAGGTAAGTTACACTAAAACTCGCTTGCTGCTTGCGTTGTGGGATTTGGGAGGAAGTCAGCAAAAGGTAATTTTCTATCAGTTAATGATATAGAAATATTAATAGAACTATCATCACCATTAACAGGTTACTTAGAGGTTGTCTTAAAAGTTTTCGGCGAATATAATTCGCTACTACACAAACAAAGTCCACCTGCGTGGACTAACGAAAAATTAAGGATTTGAAACTTGCATAGGCAGGTTTTGTCTGTGTAGATGTGATTTTTAATCGCCTAAGTTAGACTTTTCAAACATCCTCTTAGGAAGAATTAAAGAAGATGATTGGACAAAAGATCGCTTTTATTACTTACGCGACTTAGCAATAAATTAAAATTAGACTAAACTTAGATATATATTGCTGCTGTGTAGTAGAAATTTGAGGATAACTTCAAGAAGTTGAAGAGGTAAAAAGATGAGTGTGGTGATTACAGATGATGTCTTGCAGACAATTCAAATGTCTGACAAGGAATTAATTCAGGAAATAGCTATCTTGCTGTTTACACAAGAACGGTTTACTTTAGGACAAGCGAGTAATTTTGTCGGTATGAATCAGCTTGAGTTTCAGCGATTGCTTAACTAGTCGCAAAATTCCTCTTCATTATGATATTGCTGAACTGAGAGAGGATGTCAAGAGTTTGGAAGCTAACAATTGGCTATGATGATTGTTAGTAATACATCTCCTATCAGTAACTTAGCTGCAATTGGTCAGTTAACTTTGTTGCAGCAACTATATGGTAATCTTTTTATTCCCCCAAGAGTCTATCAGGAAATTGTTGCTTGTGGTTGTACAGATCCAGGTACACTAGCACTGCAAACTGTTGATTGGATTCAAGTTATATCTGTTACCAACGTTGATTTAGTTGACACCCTACAAAAAATTTTAGATCCTGGAGAAGCAGAAGCGATCGCTCTTGCGGTAGACTTAAATGCTGATAGACTAATTATTGATGAGCGAAAAGGCAGAAATGAGGCTATCAAGTCCCGATTGCAGGTTACTGGACTATTAGGTATTGTACTAGCTGCTAAACAAAAAGGGATGATTCCCCTAGTAAAACCGATATTAGATGATTTGACTGCTAATGGCTTCTGGATTCGTAAACAGTTGTGTGCAGAAATTTTATCAATTGCAGGAGAATAGCGATCGCACAAGCTCAGAAAATAAAGTTGAAGATGAAGTTATTGTTAATTTCATGATTTGACAAAACTTGACACAACCTGTTTATGCACACAAGATAGTTCTTCCTCGTCGAGATTAGCGTAACAGGGTTTTCGGTCCGTGTCAAGAAGATTTACTACCTCTATTGCGGAAAAACACCAAAAAAATGATAATTAGCAAACGACGGATTTTTTTGCTTTGATAGAGACGTTCCAGACCCAGAGAGCAAGTCCTAAGTTGACAATTTCATAGACAAAACTATACTTATATTGACAAAAATCAATATATTTTTAGGAAAAAATCAACTACTTGATATATAATACG
>NZ_JACJPT010000150.1:0-10336 GCF_014696195.1 Sphaerospermopsis sp. FACHB-1094
ACTTTTTCCGGTATACCCTTCAAAACCCTTGCACTAATTTCTGTGTTTATCAGCCTCTAACCTTTGATATATCAAGGTTTTAGGTTTATTCAGCAAACCCTAGATAGGGTATGAATATATCTGTAATAATTAAAAGATTTTATATCTACTTGGAGAAGTAAAACTACCAAATCTGATTTCTATCCCTAGATTTATGAATTACCGAGCAAGAATGCTTATAGTTGGGTTGTTAGGTGATGATTCACCTAATTTCGTAAGTGAGGCTAACAATCATGTCAAATCAAATAAATGCTGCCAATTTATTTGTTGTTTTATCTGATGAAGCACAAGAATTTATCACTGGAGGGGCTGACTTTGAATTAGCTGGCAGTAACTTCGCTAATAGATTAGCAAACTTGCAAGGTACTACAGCTTCTGGACCTAATGGTAGCACAGGTGACTCCATCGGTACAAGTTCTGCTGTGAACACCGCAGCCCAAGACTTTTTAGGATTAGGTGCGCCCATAGTTCCTCAAGTTGCAGCGTTGGGTGCAGCACCCGTTATCAATGGACAAGCCGCACCTACACCCGGTATTGGCGGTCCTGGCGGTCCTGGTGGTCCAATCGGTGGCGGTGGTCTTTTCGGTACTGCTGGCGGTCCTTTTGGCTAAATCTCCCCACCCTGTTAACCACTTACTCCCATAGATGGTCAAAAAAATCAGCTTTCACAACACTAGATCGCTTCGCCTATTTAGGTGATCAAAGAAGCAAATGCCTTGCTTCTTCTTGATGCCTCTAGCCAAAATCTGCAACTGTGATTCGCAGTAACTAACTAATTATTGCAGAAGTAACATTATTCAGTATTATGTCGGTCACATCAAGCTGTACCTCTATTTATGCGGTACTGCTGGTACTGACTAAATATTAGCGTTCTGGGTTTTTTATCCTTGGGAGTCAGTAAATAGCGGATTCTAGAGCGTCGATTCAGTAATGCTAGGTAATCTGTTTTTACCTTGTAGGGGCGAAGCATTCGGACAGAATATCAATGGTTTTAATATCAATGGTTTTAGCGATAGGTTATCACCCGAATGCTTCGCCCTGACGATTAATGAATCGGTGTTCTAGCAGCGATTATGTTTGCTTTCTTTTTGCCCAAAAGTAAACAGTAAGAAATCAGTTCATGCTCTGGAATCCTTTGTTGAAAAATTACGTAAGTGAGGCTAAAAATCATGTCCCATCAAATTATCTCGTCTGAATTGTTTGTTGTTTTATCTGATGAAGTACAAGAGTTTGTCACTGGAGGGGCTGACTTTGAGTTAGCTGGCAGTAACTTCGCTAATAGATTAGCAAACTTGCAAGGTACTACAGCTTCTGGTCCTAATGGTAGCACTGGTAGCTCCATCGGTACAAGTTCTGCTGTCAACACCGCAGCCCAAGACTTCTTGGGATTGGGTGCGCCCATAGTTCCTCAAGTTGCAGCCTTGGGTGCAGCACCCATTCTCAACGGACAAGGCTCACCTCTTGCCGGTCCTGAAGGTCTTGGTGGTCTTGGTGGTCCCGGTGGTCCTGGTGGCTAAGGCGGTTTCTGTGATTTGCTGAACAACTGTCAATACTGTTCGGTTAAGAGTTTTTGTAGATTGGCGTAGGCAGTCGCAACTCAACAAAAGCCTGTAAATGTTCGGTTTCCTAACGTCAAACGCCATTCGCCACAAGCCGGGAAACCCGTCCAAGGCGATGGCTCCCCAACCTACATAATTCTATTTTTTGGGCTTAACCGAAAAGTATTGGCTTGGGGGTGATCAAATAACCAAATTCTTGATTATTTTTAATCCCCCTACTCAAAAATCTGCATAGGAATTTGAATTGTTTTATTTTGGATATTTACGTAACTTAGGCTAATAATCATGTCATGTCCAATAGACATCTCCAGAAAAGAAATTATGGAACCTATTTATGGGGGCAGGTCGAAGCTTATGGGATATCTAGATGTCTGATTTTTCCGTTAAATTATCGCCCATAAGCTTCGCCCCTACAACTTATGACAAATTAATACATTCTATTTTGGAGAGGTCCAATGATGAAATTCAAATGGTTTATTGAGTTATCTGATCAGGAACAAGAATTTTTAACTGGTGGTAGTCAACCTCAGATTAGCAATAACAATTTTTCTCAAAGAGCCGAAAATACCACAGAGAATAACAGCAATACTCCACTAGGTAAAGTTTCTCGAACTAATACTGATTTTGCTGATGTCAATAGTGGCGCACAATCTATATTGTCATCTAATGAACCTGAAGTTTCTCCTTTTGGATCTGTTAATAATCTATTCCCCAACAACCCTAGATCATTCAATAATCCTCTGGGAACTCTAGGGATGTTTTAATGGATTTCCAAAAAGGTGAACAATAAAGGTGAACAATTATGTTACAAGATATCATGAAATCAGATTCATTAGTGAAGTTATCTTCAAAGCAACAAGAACTTTTGTTAGGTGGTCAAGGTCAACCTTTCAATGATCAATTTATTCAACCTCTTGCAGTTATACGAGGTCAACCAATTACTGCGCTGGGTCAAACTTTAAATGATGGTTCAAGCACTGTGTTGGGCAATAATACTTTACAAGGTTCAACTACTTCCGGTCTTTTTGGCAGTGTTGGAAACTCTACTGCACAGGGTAAAGGTGGTGCTACTGGCGCAGAAGATATTATGATTTTGCCACCATTCTCTGCTGCAAGTCAAACACTATAATTTTAGGGAACAGGGAATAGGAAATAAATTGGTGTGTAATTAACTAAACTGGGAAATGTTATATTTATTTCCTAGTCAAAAATCTCAACTTAGCTCACAACGGGCTAGTTTTTAATTCCCATACTTTAGGTAAAAAATTTCTTAGGGCAAAGCTACACAATAAAATTCTCTATAAAATTCATTTTTATTGGCTAAATCAGTAATTTAAAGCAATTTAAAGCGCAATTTACAATCATGTTTTGGGAATTTTGTGTTTTTCAGTAGGAAGGGGGGAGAGGAGATTCTTACTACTCGCTCAACGTAAGTGAGGTCTTTGAGGGAGTTTGAGCGTTCTCCTCGGTTGTTTTCTCAGCGTTGCCCACGTCAGAGATGTCAAGAAAAGTTTTTGCTATGGTCAGCTTTTTCTTTTCTTATCCCCCACTAATGATTATAGAGGATTCTTCACCATGATGTTTACTATTGTGAGCGACATATTTTATTTTTTTCATTCTGGTTCTGTTGAGTTGAGTCAACCTTTATGATGAGCCAGTATTTGGCAGTGTTGATACTTTAGGTATAACTTATATTCACCAAATATTCACCAAAAGATAGAGGTAAAGATACATTTTTTGATCACAATTCAGGAGTCAGGAATCAGAAAGTTTGAGAAATTGGTTAATTATCAAATAAGTATTTCTGGCATAAGTCTGAAAAAGCTGATTACTGATGGCTGATAGTTGAATGCTTACACGGGTTTTCCAATCAATTTATGTGGAGTTATCTGAGCGGCTGAGATATCAAATGTAATATGAGATAATCCTGATTTTTGTTGATGTTTCAATCAAAAAGGTGGAACGTTGTGGATTCTTTACACCGCCATGAAAACTATGTTTGGAATGGGTCTGGTGATCCAGGTTCTGAACATCTGCAACCAGTTGAAATTAATGAGTTTCTGCCCCAAATTCACAAATGGACTAGCATTGGTGTGGGGGTAATGTTGACTATCTTTGTGGTAGGTGTAGGTTTAACTACTGTACTTGCTTATAAAGTGACGGTGAAAGTTCCAGGAACTATTAGACCTGTAGGGGAACTCAGGTTAGTTGAATCGGCTATTTCTGGCCAGGTGCAGAAGATTTTAGTCAAAGATAATCAGGTAGTTAATCAGGGAGATGCGATCGCTTATGTTGATGATTCCAATTTACAAACCCAAAAAAGCCAACTAGAAAGCAGTATTCAACAAGGTCAATTACAACTTGTACAAATTGATGCTCAAATAGGTGAAATCAATAATCAAATTTTGGCACAGACAAATTTAATCAATCGTACAATTATCGCATCAGAAGCTGAATTAGATGGTACTCAACGTAACTTTGAAGACCAACAAATTAAAGCTAATGCAGAAATGGCACAAGCAGAATTAGCTGTGAGATTTGCCAAATCACAGCTCGACCGCTTACAACAAGAAGGAGTTTTAAAAACCACAATCGAAGAAGCACAAACAGCTTTCAATCTTGCCAAGTTGCAGAGAGATAGATTACAGGCGATCGCTGATTCTGGTGCAATTTCTCGCAATATTTTGGAAGAAAAACAACAAGCTGTTAAATCTGCTAGAGCTAAATTAGAACAAGCTAAAAACGACGCTAAAACTCTTTTGGAGGAAAAAGTACAGGCATTTAAAGTTGCTCAAACAAATCTAGCGAAAGCGAGAACAGCTATCAATCCTAATAATTCTGCTGTGATTATTGCCTCTGAAAGAATTAAACAAGAACAAGCTAGGGGAGAAGCAAATTTAGCAGCTTTAAAAAAAGAACTTCAGACTCTATTACAACAACGTTTGGAAATTCAAAAACAACTAATTCGCACTCGTCAAGACCTGCTACAAACAGAAATTGATTTGAAAAAAAGAGTGATTCGCGCACCTATTACTGGCACATTATTACAATTAAAAATTCGTAACCCTGGACAGGTAGTACAACCCAGTGAAGCTGTTGCTCAAATTGCCCCTCTCAATGCTCCTTTACAAATCAAAGCTTATGTACCTACTCAAGAAATTAACAAAGTAGAACCAGGTCAAAAAGTCCAAATGCAAGTTTCTGCTTGTCCTTATCCAGATTATGGTACTCTCAAAGGCATTGTCAAAAACGTTGCTCCAGATATTTTACCAGTTTCACCAACAAACCAAACTCAAAATTATACATCTACAAATTCCCTGGTTAATGGTTATGAAGTCACTATTGAACCAGAAACATTATATGTAGGTAGAGGTGAACATAAATGTTATTTACAACCGGGAATGCAAGGACGTACTGATGTTATTACCCGTGAAGAAAGCGTGATGCAATTTATTCTCAGAAAAGCCAGATTAATTACTGATTTGTAATAGGTAATAGGTAATAGGTAATGGGTAATTGGTAATTGGTGATTGGGAAAATACAAATAATTTCCCCCTACCTCCCCATACTCCTGAACTACTAAACTCCTGAACTACTGAACTACTCTATTATGTTTAATTTATTTCAACCTCAAAGAAAATACCAATGTATTTTACAAGCAAGCGAAGAAGATTGTGGAGCAGCTTGTCTAGCTTCCATTTGCAAATATTACGGACGTTTCTTAACCATAAATAAAAGTCGAGAAGCCGTAGGAACAGGACAACTAGGCACTACTTTATTAGGTTTAAAACGTGGATCTGATAATTTAGGATTTAATGCGAGAGCCGTTAAAGCCTCACCAGAAATTGTAGATAGAATCAACGAAATCCAACTACCAGCAATTATTCATTGGCGTGGTTATCACTGGGTTATTTTATATGGCAAAAAGGGTAAAAAATATGTAATTGCTGATCCGTCTGTAGGTATTCGCTATATTAAACGCGAAGAATTATTAGCAGCTTGGAATGGAGTCATGCTCTTATTAGAGCCAGATCCAGAGCGTTTTTCTCAACAACCCCAAGAAAAACCCCACGGTGGTTTTTTACGCTTTTTTATGCGGATTCTGCCCTATCGAGGACTGCTGACTCAAGTTTTAATTATTAATATTATCCTGGGTATATTAGCCCTGGGAACTCCTATTTTAATTCAATTACTTACTGATGATGTTTTAGTCCGAGGAGATATCCAGTTACTCACAGTAGTGGTATCTGCTGTTGTTGTCATGACCGTATTTAGTAGTAGTTTGCAAGTCATACAATCTACTATGATTGCCCATTTTGGTCAACGATTACAATTAGGATTAGTCTTGGATTTTGGCAGGAGAATACTGCAATTACCTTTGAGTTATTACGAATCTCGTCGTAGTGGTGAAATTACTAGCCGTTTGAGCGACATTAATGAAATCAATCAGTTAATTTCTCAGGTAGTAGTGCTGTTACCTAGTCAGCTTTTCATAGCCATTATTTCTTTTTGTGTGATGCTTTTTTATAGCTGGCAATTAACAATAGCAGTGATTATTTTTGGGGCTTTAATGACTCTAGCAACTCTGCCATTCTTACCCATATTGCAACAAAAAACCCGCAGTTTATTAGTTTTAGGTGCAGAAAATCAAGGGGTACTAGTAGAAACTTTTAAAGGCGCACAAGTCATCAAAACTACTAATGCTGCCCCTCAATTTTGGGAGGAATTTCAAAGCCGTTTTGGTCGTTTGGCTAATCTCACTTTCAGTACAATTCAAATCGGAATTATTAACGGTACTGTGGCTAGACTTCTTTCTACTCTTGGTGGTGTGATTTTATTGGGTTTAGGCAGTATGTTAGTAATTAACAACCAATTAACTATTGGTCAAATGTTGGCTTTCAATGCTTTACAAGTGAATGTTTTAGCCTTAATTGGTATTGTGGTCGGATTAGTAGATGAATATTTCCGTTCTCAAACTGCAATTTCTCGTTTATTAGAAGTTATTGATGCGACACCAGAAGTTGTTGGCGGTAGTCAAAAACCAATTGTCCAAATCTCTGGTGATGCAGATATTCATTTTTCCCATCTGACATTTCACCATGCAGGAAGAGTTGATTTATTAGAGAATTTTTCCCTTAAACTTACTGGTGGAAAAGTGATTGCTTTAATTGGTAAATCAGGTTGTGGTAAAAGTACCTTAGCAAAACTAATTGCAGGTTTATATCAACCAACTTCAGGTAATATCCGCATTGGGGTTTTTAATATTCATGATCTTTCCCTTGATTGTTTAAGACAACAAGTAGTTTATGTACCCCAAGAACCACATTTTTGGAGTCGTACAATTTTAGAAAACTTTCGTTTAGGAACACCTTCTATTCCTTTTGATCAAATTGTTCAAGCTTGTGAAATTGCTGATGCAGATGGTTTTATTAGTCAATTACCTAATAAGTATCAAACTGTGTTAGGAGAATTTGGGGCAAATCTTTCTGGTGGACAAAGACAAAGATTAGCGATCGCACGGGGAATACTCACAAACCCACCGATTTTAATTTTAGATGAAGCTACCGCAGGATTAGATCCAGTTAGTGAAAGTCACGTTCTAGATCGATTATTGGAATCTCGCAAAGGAAAAACTACAATTTTGATTACCCATCGTCCTAGTGTGGTAAATCGAGCAGATTGGATAGTATTAATGGATAAAGGTCAAGTGCAAATCCAAGGTAGTCTTGAAAATTTTATTTCTCAGCCAGGAGAACATTTACAATTTCTCAAAATCTAAAAATATTCTTCATCCGCTCATTATAAGATTATGATGGAAAATTTTAAACCAGATTATCAGGATTTACTCGTTGATTTATCTGAGACAGAACAAGAGAGTTTAATTTCTGGTAAAAATTTTGATGTGATCGGTAAAACTGATTTTTTCTTACAAACTACTAACATTGACAGTAGCGCCGATAATGAGTTAAATCTAGGAGAAAATGAATCTAGTTCACAAAACAGTAAATATAGGTTGTCACAAATTACCATAGGTGTATCTTTTAACTTTGGACTAACAAATATTCGCTCTGTTGGTAATAGCTGGAGTAGTTTACTACCTGATATTCTCAAGAATTTTTTTCCTAAATTATAAGAAATGAATTTTCACCTTTCTCATGGAGACTAATTTATTTTCGTCATTTGTCTGTTTAAATTTCAATCAACCCTAAAAAAGTATGATAATTATTTACTTCACCGTGAAAAACATAAGCTAAAAGAAATAAATATTTATTCTGAAATTATAACCAAAGAATAATTTAAAACTGGAAAAAATTATTAATAATAAAAAGATAGGTTGTTACATACCTATACAAGTAAGTGAGGTAAATAATTATGTCTGCTCAAACCAAGAAATCAAATTTGCTCGTTGAATTAAACATAGAAGAACAAGAACTGCTCTCTGGAGGACAGCAACAACAACCATACCGTCAATACGGTCGTGGAATGGATGATGATCGCTATGGTCGTGGTGACGACTATGGTCGCAACTATTACCCACAGCGTTACCCCACCTACATCTGTCGTCCTTATTACGGCCAAGGGTACGGTTCATAAATTAGTACCTTCTACAGACGGATAGTTTTGTAACTGAGACTTTTTCTGTATTCCAGGGAGGAGAAAAATCATATCTTAATTGAGAAAGTTTCAACAATCTCTTTTTCTTCTCCCTTACTTAATATGCAAATCTTAGTTACAAAATTAAACTCCTGAGTTTTGTAATTCCACAAATATCAAATTTTTTAAATGCAGGGTGTTACCTAAAACTGACAACCCGAAAAATGTAAGTAATGTAAGTGAGGTAATTAATCATGTCAAATCAAATCAATAAATTGGAATTAGTGGAATTATCCGCAGAACAACAGCAGTTTCTCTCTGGGGGAAGATGCCACTATTCTCCTTGTTATAAACCCAAAAACTGTTGCGGGGAATACAAAGATTACAAACGATATACACCCTCTCCTTGCCCTGATAACTACCCTAGTTTCAATTATTCTGATGGCTATCAGAACTGGGATTAATCAGGTTAATTCCAGATAGAAATTTTCAATCAATAGCAATCAACAAAATTCCCAACTTTGTCGAGAAGTTGGGAGTATGATAATGTGCATTCATTCTTAAACATGATTTATGCATCCTGTCAAGAATATATAAATCAAATTTGATCGCTATCGGAGTCCTATATGAATTTAGGATAAGTCAAAAGACAGAAATAATAACTATTAACTTATAACCACAGAATAATTACATTTATGAATACTAATTTTATAAAAAAACTAGGTTCATCAAATTTATAAACCAATTGAGTCAATTAATTGAGGCTAACAATCATGTCAAATCAAAACATCAAATCCCATTTAGTTCAGGATATATCCAGCAATGAACAGGAACTTCTATCTGGTGGTCACTGGGGCGGCTGGGGAGGTGGACCCGGTTGGGGTGGAGCTGGTTGGAGTAGACCGGGCTGGGGTGGACACGGTTGGGGTGGACCGGGCTGGGGTGGACCGGGCTGGGGATACTGGGGTCGTCCCTGGCATAAAGGACATCACCATCATCGTCGATGGTGGTAGTGTTCTGGAAAAATCCAAAAATTAAGTTTTGCCAATCCAATCTTGTAAAATTGGATTTACCAGTTCAGGAGCTTCATCTTGGGGGCAATGTCCCACTCCTTCCAGGGGAATAAATTTTTGTACTTGGGGAAAATTGGCTAACTCTCTACCCAAATCTATTGGTTCCCAAGGGTCAGCCGTTCCCCATAAAATAATTGCTGGACAGGGTAATACAGGTAACAGGTCTTCTGGTAATGGTCCACTAGAATAAGATGTAAAAGCCAGAAATACTGCTGCTGCACCTGGATCACTTGCTGGTTTCATTAAAATTTCTATTAATTCATCTGTCACTGTCTCCCCATTGGCATAGGCTTGTAAAAGAATCTTTTTGACAGTTTTTGGTTTAGCTAGTTGACTAAAAAAGAAGTTACCAACAACTTCAATTGATAAAAACTTTTGTAAAATTGGCGCACCAACTCGTTTAGTCCAAGGTAAAGTTAGCCTTTTGCGATCGTGTAACAACCTGAGAGAACAATTCAGCAAAGCAGTTCCTAAAGCTATATCTGGGTTACTGACCGCAGCTTGCATAGCTACAATACAACCAATAGAATTTCCTACTAAAAATGCAGGTTCTCCCACTACTTCCCGACAAAAATCAGCTACTTGCTGTCCCCAGGTTTCCAATGTATAGGTTATTTTCTCTCCTGGTTCTGGTTTAGCTGAAGCACCAAAACCAATCAAATCAAGGGCATAAACCCGACAACTTTCTGCTAAAACTGGTATATTTTTGCGCCAGTGTCCACAAGATGCTCCAAAGCCATGCACCAAAATCACAGCAGGTCCTTCAGTGCCTTGGGTTTGATAACAGATAGGGAAGCCTTGCCAAATCCAGGTTTTGATGGAGGTAAATACATCTGTAGAAGTTGTCATGGGCAGTTTATAATTCATAATTCATAATTCATTTTCAGGATAGCAGTCTTCTGCTATATAAAACCTAGACAAAACTAGACTTTACTTTCTACTTCAACGGGAGCATGGGAGCAGTTATCCTTCGGTAGACTTTCACGCCTTAGCCAGACGCGATAACATGATTGCTGCATTTAGATCCCTATCTATTTGCAAACCACAGTTCTCACAGCGATAAATTCTTTG
>NZ_JACJPT010000151.1:0-10019 GCF_014696195.1 Sphaerospermopsis sp. FACHB-1094
ATCAGTCCCATCACCACCATTTAGGGTGTCATTTCCAGCACCACCATTTAGGGTGTTATTATTAGTGTTACCAGTGAGGGTATTATTACCAGAATTACCAGTACCGTTGACTGCTGTTCCTGTTAGTGTCAGGTTTTCAATGTAGGTGAGAGTGGCAATAGCAATACTAAAGTCGATACTAGATTGAATGGTATCTGTACCACCTCCTGGATTTTCGGTGATGATGTCAGTGGTGGTATCAACAATGTAAGTATCGTTGCCTGAACCGCCAATTAAGGTATCAGTCCCATCACCACCATTTAGGGTGTCATTTCCAGCACCACCATTTAGGGTGTTATTATTAGTGTTACCAGTGAGGGTATTATTACCAGAATTACCAGTACCGTTGACTGCTGTTCCTGTTAGTGTCAGGTTTTCAATGTAGGTGAGAGTGGCAATATTAAAGTCGATACTAGATTGAATGGTATCCGTACCTTCGTTGTCATTTTCGGTAATGGTGTCAGTGGTGGTATCAACAATGTAAGTATCGTTGCCTGAACCGCCAATTAAGGAATCAGTCCCATCACCACCATTTAGGGTGTTATTACCAGTGTTACCAGTGAGGACGTTATTACCAGTATTACCAGTACCGTCAATATTTGCTGTTCCTGTTAGTGTCAGGTGTTCAATGTCGGTGAGAGTGGCAATAGTAAAGGTAACACTCGATTGAATGGTATCTGTACCACCTCCTGGATTTTCGGTGATGGTGTCAGTGGTGGTATCAACAACGTAAACGTCATCACCTAAACCGCCAGTTAAGATATCAGTCCCAGCACCACCATTTAGGGTGTCATTTCCAGCACCACCATTTAGGGTGTTACTACCAGTGTTACCAGTGAGGGTGTTATTACCAGTATTACCAGTACCGTCAATATTTGCTGTTCCTGTTAGTGTCAGGTGTTCAATGTCGGTGAGAGTGGCAATAGTAAAGGTAACACTAGATTGAATGGTATCTGTACCACCTCCTGGATTTTCGGTGATGGTGTCAGTGGTGGTATCAACAATGTAAGTATCGTTGCCTGAACCGCCAATTAAGGTATCAGTCCCATCACCACCATTTAGGGTGTCATTTCCATCACCACCAGTTAGGGTGTTACTACCAGTGTTACCAGTGAGGGTGTTATTACCAGTATTACCAGTACCGTCAATATTTGCTGTTCCTGATAGTATCAGGTTTTCAATGTTGGTGAGAGAGGCAATAGTAAAGGTGACACTAGAATTGATGGTATCTGTACCTTCGTTGGCATTTTCGGTGATGGTGTCAGTGGTGGAATCAACAAAGTAAAGGTCATCACCTGAACCGCCAATTAAGGTATCAGTCCCAGCACCACCATTTAGGATGTCATTTCCATTACCACCATTTAGGGTGTTATTATTAGTGTTACCATTTAGGAAGTTATTACCAGCATTACCAGTACCGTCAATATTTGCTGTTCCTGTTAGTGTCAGGTGTTCAATGTTGGTGAGAGTGGCAATACTAAAGGTGACACTAGATCGAATGGTATCTGCTGCACCTTCGTTGGCATTTTCGATGATGGTGTCAGTGGTGGTATCTACAATGTAGATATCGCTGCCTAAACCGCCAATTAAGATATCCATCCCATCACCACCATTTAGGGTGTTATTACCAGTGTTACCAGTAATGGTATTATCACCAGTATTACCAGTACCGTCAATATTTGCTGTTCCTGTCAGGGTCAGGTCTTCGACGTTAGCAAGAGCCGCAAGACTATAGGTAACACTAGATTGAATGGTATCTGTACCACCTCCAGAAAGTTCGGTGATGGTGTCAGTGGTGGTATCAACAATGTAAGTATCGTTGCCTAAACCGCCAATTAAGGTATCAATCCCATCACCACCCTGAAGTGTGTCATTTCCAGCATCACCATCTAGGATGTTATCACTAGTGTTACCAGTAAGAGTATTATTCCCAGTATCACCAATACCGTCAATCGCTGCTGTTCCTGTTAGGGTCAGGTTTTCAATGTTGGTGAGAGTGGCAATAGTAAAGGTGACACTAGATTGAATGGTATCTGTACCTTCGTTGGCATTTTCGGTGATGGTGTCAGTGGTGGTATCTACAATGTAAACGTCATCACCTAAACCGCCAATTAAGATATCAGTCCCAGCACCACCATCTAGGCTGTCATTTCCATTGCCACCATTTAGGGTGTTATTACTAGTGTTACCAGTGAGGACGTTATTACTAGCATTACCAGTACCGTTGGCTGCTGTTCCTGTTAGTGTCAGGTTTTCAATGTTGGTGAGAGTGTCAATAGTAAAGGTGACACTAGATTGAATGGTATCTGTACCTTCTCCAGAAAGTTCGGTGATGGTGTCAGTGGTGGTATCAACAATGTAAGTATCGTTGCCTAAACCGCCAATTAAGGTATCCATCCCATCACCACCCTGGAGTGTGTCATTTCCAGCACCACCATTTAGAGTGTTATTACTAGTGTTACCAGTAAGAGTATTATCACCAGTATTACCAGTACCGTTGGCCGCTGTTCCTGTTAGGGTCAGGTTTTCAATGTTGGTGAGAGTGGCAATAGTAAAGGTGACACTAGATTGAATGGTATCTGTACCTTCTCCAGAAAGTTCGGTGATGGTGTCAGTGGTGGTATCAACAATGTAAACGTCATCACCTAAACCGCCAATTAAGGTATCAGTCCCAGCACCACCATCTAGGGTGTTATTAGCATCGTTACCAGTAAGAGTATTATTACCAGCATTACCAGTACCGTTGGCTGCTGCTGTTCCTGTTAGTGTTAGGTTTTCGACGTTAGCAAGAGCCGCAAGACTATAGGTAACACTAGATTGAATGGTATCTGTACCACCTCCAGAAAGTTCGGTGATGGTGTCAGTGGTGGTATCAACAATGTAGGTATCGTTGCCTAAACCGCCAATTAAGGTATCAATCCCAGCACCACCATCTAGGGTGTTATTACTAGTGTTACCAGTAAGAGTATTATTACCAGTATTACCAGTACCGTTGGCTGCTGTTCCTGTTAGTGTCAGGTTTTCAATGTTGGTGAGAGTGGCAATAGTAAAGGTAACACTAGATTGAATGGTATCTGTACCTTCGTTGGCATTTTCGGTGATGGTGTCAGTGGTGGTATCAACAGTGTAGGTATCGTTGCCTAAACCGCCAATTAAGATATCAGTCCCAGCACCACCATTTAGGCTGTCATTTCCAGCACCACCATTTAGGGTGTTATTACCAGTGTTACCAGTGAGGGTATTATTACCAGAATTACCAGTACCGTCAATATTTGCTGTTCCTGTTAGTGTCAGGTTTTCAATGTTGGTGAGAGTGGCAATAGTAAAGGTAACACTAGATTGAATGGTATCTGTACCTTCGTTGGCATTTTCGGTGATGGTGTCAGTGGTGGTATCAACAACGTAAACGTCATCACCTAAACCGCCAGTTAAGATATCAGTCCCAGCACCACCATTTAGGGTGTCATTTCCAGCACCACCATTTAGGGTGTTACTACCAGTGTTACCAGTGAGGGTGTTATTACCAGTATTACCAGTACCGTCAATATTTGCTGTTCCTGTTAGTGTCAGGTGTTCAATGTCGGTGAGAGTGGCAATAGTAAAGGTAACACTAGATTGAATGGTATCTGTACCACCTCCAGAAAGTTCGGTGATGGTGTCAGTGGTGGTATCTACAATGTAAGTATCGTTGCCTGAACCGCCAGTTAAGGAATCAGTCCCAGCACCACCATCTAGGGTGTCATTTCCATCACCACCATTTAGGGTGTTATTAGCATCGTTACCAGTGAGGACGTTATTACTAGCATTACCAGTACCGTTGACTGCTGTTCCTGTTAGGGTCAGGTTTTCAATGTTGGTGAGAGCCGTAAGACTATAGGTGACACTAGATTGAATGGTATCTGTACCTTCGTTGGCATTTTCGGTAACTATGTCAGTGGTGGTATCAACAATGTAAGTATCGTTGCCTGAACCGCCAGTTAAGGAATCAGTCCCAGCACCACCATCTAGGGTGTCATTTCCAGCACCACCATTTAGGGTGTCATTTCCATCACCACCATTTAGGGTGTTATTACCAGTGTTACCAGTAATGGTATTATCACCAGTATTACCAGTACCGTTAATCGCTGCTGTTCCTGTTAGTGTTAGGTTTTCAATGTTGGTGAGATTGGCAATACTAAAGGTAATACTAGATTGAATGGTATCTGTACCTTGGTTGGCATCTTCGGTGACGGTGTCATTGATGTTATCAACAGTGTAGGTATCATTACCATCACCACCAATTAAGGTATCAGTCCCAGCACCACCATCTAGGGTGTCATTTCCATCACCACCATTTAGGGTGTTATTACTAGTGTTACCAGTGAGGACGTTATTACTAGCATTACCAGTACCGTTGACTGCTGTTCCTGTTAGGGTCAGGTTTTCAATGTCGGTGAGATTGGCAATAGTAAAGTCGATACTAGATTGAATGGTATCTGTACCTTCGTTGGCATTTTCGGTGATGGTGTCAGTGGTGGTATCAACAGTGTAGGTATCGTCGCCTAAACCGCCAATTAAGGAATCAGTCCCAGCACCACCATTTAGGCTGTCATTTCCAGCACCACCCTGAAGTGTGTCATTTCCAGCACCACCCTGAAGTGTGTCATTTCCAGCACCACCATCTAGGCTGTTATTACCAGTGTTACCAGTGAGGGTGTTATTACCAGTATTACCAGTACCGTTAATCGCTGCTGTTCCTGTTAGGGTCAGGTTTTCAATGTCGGTGAGATTGGCAATAGTAAAGTCGATACTAGATTGAATGGTATCTGTACCTTCGTTGGCATTTTCGGTGATGGTGTCAGTGGTGGTATCAACAGTGTAGGTATCGTTGCCTAAACCGCCAATTAAGGTATCAGTCCCAGCACCACCATTTAGGCTGTCATTTCCAGCACCACCATTTAGGGTGTTATTAGCATCGTTACCAGTAAGAGTATTATTACCAGTATTACCAGTACCGTTGACTGCTGTTCCTGTTAGGGTCAGGTTTTCAATGTTGGTGAGAGTGGCAATAGTAAAGTCGATACTAGATTGAATGGTATCTGTACCTTCGTTGGCATTTTCGGTAACTATGTCAGTGGTGGTATCTACAATGTAAGTATCGTTGCCTGAACCGCCAGTTAAGGAATCAGTCCCAGCACCACCATTTAGGGTGTCATTTCCAGCATCACCATTTAGGGTGTCATTTCCAGCATCACCATTTAGGGTGTTATTACCAGTGTTACCAGTAATGGTATTATCACCAGTATTACCAGTACCGTTGACTGCTGTTCCTGTTAGGGTCAGGTTTTCAATGTTAGCAAGAGCCGCAAGACTATAGGTAACACTAGATTGAATGGTATCTGTACCTTCGTTGGCATTTTCGGTGATGGTGTCAGTGGTGGTATTAACAATGTAAGTATCGTTGCCTGAACCGCCAATTAAGATATCAGTCCCAGCACCGCCATCTAGAGTGTCATTTCCATCACCACCATTTAGGGTGTTATTAGCATCGTTACCAGTGAGGGTATTATTACCAGAATTACCAGTACCGTTGACTGCTGTTCCTGTTAGTGTCAGGTTTTCAATGTAGGCGACAGTGGCAATATTAAAGTCGATACTAGATTGAATGGTATCCGTACCTTCGTTGTCATTTTCGGTAATGGTGTCAGTGGTGGTATCTACAATGTAAACGTCATCACCTAAACCGCCAATTAAGGTATCAGTCCCAGCACCACCATTTAGGGTGTTATTAGCATCGTTACCAGTGAGGGTATTATGATTAGTATTACCAGTACCGTTGGCTGCTGCTGTTCCTGTTAGTGTTAGGTTTTCGACGTGAGCAAGAGCCGCAAGACTATAAGTAACACTAGATTGAATGGTATCTGTACCTTCGTTGGCATTTTCGGTAATGGTGTCAGTGGTGATATCTACAATGTAAACGTCATCACCTAAACCGCCAATTAAGGTATCAGTCCCAGCACCACCATCTAGGGTGTCATTACCAGTGTTACCAGTAAGAGTATTGTTGCCAGCATTACCAGTACCGTTGGCTGCTGTTCCTGTCAGGGTGAGGTTTTCGATATTTGCAGACAGCGTATAGTTAGTGGTGCTGTAAACCGTATCCGTGCCTTCTCCAAAATATTCCGTAATGACATCACTGCTATCATCAACGTGGTAAGTATCATTACCATCACCACCAATTAAGGTATCAGTCCCAGCACCACCATCTAGGGTGTTATTACCAGTGTTACCAGTAAGAGTATTATTACCAGCATTACCAGTACCGTTGACTGCTGCTGTTTCTGTCAGGGTGAGGTTTTCGATATTTGCAGACAGCGTATAGTTAGTGGTGCTGTAAACCGTATCCGTGCCTTCGTTGGCATTTTCGGTAATGACATCACTGCTATCATCAACGTAGTAAATATCATTACCATTGCCACCAATTAAGGTATCAGTCCCAGCACCACCATCAAGGATATTATCAAGTTCGTTACCTGTGATGACGTTATTATCATCATTACCAATACCGTAGGCTGCTGTTCCTGTCAGAGTGAGGTTTTCCAAATTTTCCAACAGAGCATAGTCAGTGGTGCTGTAAACAGTATCCGTGCCTTCGCTGGCATTTTCGATAATGGTGTCATCAGTAGTGTCAACATAGTAAGTATCATTACCATCTCCACCAATTAAGATATCAATACCTGCACCCCCATCCAATGTGTCATTACCTGATGCACCGTCAAGGGTATTATCAGCAGCGTTACCTGTGAGGACGTTATTATTGGCGTTACCGGTGCCGTTAATTGCTTCTATTCCTGTTAGTGTTAGGTTTTCGACGTTAGCAAGAGCCGGAAGATCAAGACTATAGGTGACACTAGATTGAATGGTATCTGTACCTTCTCCTGGATTTTCGGTGATGGTGTCAGTGGTGGTATCTACAATGTAAACGTCATCACCTAAACCGCCAATTAAGATATCAATCCCATCACCACCCTGGAGTGTGTCATTTCCATTACCACCATTTAGGGTGTTATTACGAGTGTTACCGGTGAGGACGTTATTACCAGCATTACCAGTACCGTTGGCTGCTGTTCCTGTTAGTGTTAGGTTTTCGACGTTAGCAAGAGCTGCAAGACTATAGGTGACACTAGATTGAATGGTATCTGTACCACCTCCAGAAAGTTCGGTGATGGTGTCAGTGGCACTATCAACAATGTAAACGTCATCACCTAAACCGCCAATTAAGGTATCAGTCCCAGCACCACCATTAAGAGTATTATTACCAGTGTTACCAGTGAGGACGTTATTACGAGTATTACCAGTACCGTTAATCGCTGCTGTTCCTGTCAGTGTCAGATTTTCGATGTTGGTTCTAGTGGCAATACTAAAAGTAACACTAGATTGAATAGTATCTGTACCACCCCCTAAATTTTCGGTGATGATGTCAGTGGCACTATCAACAATGTAAACGTCATCACCTGAACCACCAATTAAGGAATCAATCCCAGCACCACCATCAAGAGTGTCGTTACCTGCTCCACCAGTAAGACTATTATTAGCACTGTTACCGGTGAGGACGTTATTACCAGCATTACCAGTACCGTTAATCGCTGCTGTTCCTGTCAGGGTGAGGTTTTCAATGTTGGTTAGCGCACTAATACTAAAAGTGACACTGGATTGAATAGTATCTGTACCTTCGTTGGCATTTTCGGTGATGGTGTCAGTGGCACTATCAACAATGTAAACGTCATCACCTGAACCACCAATTAAGGAATCAATCCCAGCACCACCATTTAGGGTGTTATTAGCACTGTTACCGGTGAGGACGTTATTACCAGCATTACCAGTACCGTCAATATTTGCTGTTCCTGTTAGTGTCAGGTTTTCAATGTTGGTGAGAGTGGCAATAGTAAAGGTAACACTAGATTGAATGGTATCTGTACCACCTCCTGGATTTTCGGTGATGGTGTCAGTGGTGGTATCAACAACGTAAACGTCATCACCTAAACCACCAATTAAGGTATCCATCCCATCACCACCCTGGAGTGTGTCATTTCCATCACCACCATTTAGGGTGTTATTACCAGTGTTACCAGTAAGAGTATTATTACCAGTATTACCAGTACCGTCAATATTTGCTGTTCCTGTTAGTGTCAGGTTTTCAATGTTGGTGAGAGTGGCAATAGTAAAGGTAACACTAGATTGAATGGTATCTGTACCACCTCCTGGATTTTCGGTGATGGTGTCAGTGGTGGTATCTACAATGTAAGTATCGTTGCCTAAACCGCCAATTAAGATATCAGTCCCAGAACCACCATTAAGAGTGTCGTTACCTGCTCCACCAGTAAGACTATTATTAGCACTGTTACCGGTGAGGACGTTATTACCAGCATTACCAGTACCGTTAATCGCTGCTGTTCCTGTCAGGGTGAGGTTTTCTACTCCCGCTGGTAGGGTGGTAGTAACATCAGCCGTGAGGGTATCGGTGATGGTTGTAGTTACAGTTGTGGTTGTACCCAAGTTGGCATTGGTGGGAGAAAACAGGACGAGAGTAAAGGTTTCATCTGCTTCGTTAAGGTCATCATTGAGAATGGGAATATTGATGACTTGACTGGTAACACCAGGATCAAAAGTTAAAGTTCCGCTAGTGGTAGTATAATCTGACCCTGCTATAGCCGTATCACCAAAAATGGTATATTGAACAGTAACCGTTTCGGTGCTGGCGCTGGAAAGAGTTACAGTGTAAGTGACATTTTGGGGACTGGTGTTGCCTTCGACTACCGTTTGGTTAGCACTGAGATCAATAATTACCATGACTATAATCCTGTGATTGAGTTGACAGTAAAATTGCTATCTCCACGGATTATAACCCACATCTCGCACTTCACTTGGTAATACATGAAGATTACGAAAATTGGGGTTAATGGTGGTTGAATAGCGATCGCTGAAGGGCTGTAATTCATACGTTTAAATATTGAATAATATCTAGGACTTACGCACTGTACAAATTCACCATGATGTGCATGAACGAAAATCCGTCGTTTCAGGCTTTTGTCGATTAACTTCCGATCAATAGCGAACTGCTTGCAGAAGCGCTTCGCTATCGCTCAAAAATCATCAAAAAATCATGTTAAAGTACCCGAAACCCATAACCCATATTTGGTTGATCCTGTCAATGCGTAAGTCCTAATATCTACATTTTTTGTAAAATTTATCGAAGTATTAACGTAGTACATTTTGAAGTGCGGAAAGTTGATTATACTAAAAACGGGTTACAGCCTTACTATTTAAATCGCTAAGAGTATTGCTATACAAAGATTTTTGCCCAGGCAAAAGTCTAGCAATCATCCGTTTTTAGTATATAATTAACTGCGTATAGACCTTTGTATCAAAAAATATTGACTTGGTTACAACTCATTCTGACTTACTAACCTTTAGCATCTATCTACAGATAGATTGTGATCAAGAATAAATAATGAAAGAATATTATCTATAAAAGTCCGAAGTTTAACAAAATTCCCACTCAAAACTCGATTATTTCCATCAAAGGGTAAATTTTGAGATGAAGGTTATTTATGGCAAGGTCACTCAGAGGGTGTTTGAAAAGTTTTAGATGGTGACTTTATACACTTGCAGATCCCCCCTAAGCCCCCTAAATCCCCCTTGAAAAGGGGGACTTTGATTCTAGTTCCCCCCTTATTAAGGCTCACAGGGGTAGGTTTTTAATATTAACTGTGAAGGCAGGACCAGGAAGACAAGGAAGGCTTGTCCTGAGCGTAGTCGAAGGGATGGATAAGAAAGATTTGATACGCACAACAGTATTTTGACGGACTTTTTTGGTTACCAAGAGCATCTGATTTTGTACGGTTTTCCTCCCTTGTCCACCTTGTCTTGCCCTCACGACAATGTAAAATACCTACCCTTGTGAGGGACTGGGGACTGGGGACTGGGGACTGGGGACTGGG
>NZ_JACJPT010000152.1:0-10000 GCF_014696195.1 Sphaerospermopsis sp. FACHB-1094
GGGACTGGTGACTGGGGACTGGTGACTGGGGACTGGTGACTGGGGACTGGGGGCTGGTGACTGGGGACTGGGGACTGGGGACTGGTGACTGGTGACTGGGGACTGGGGACTGGGGACAGTTAATAGATAATTATTTATTCCCAATTCCCAATTCCCAATTACCAATTACCAATTACCCATTACCAATTACCAATTACCAATTACCCATTACCAATTACCCATTACCAATCAAAAGTTACAATTTTACTGTCACAGTCTTAATCTCTGTATATTGCTGTAAACCGTATTCTCCCAGTTCTCTACCCATACCCGACTGTTTGAAACCGCCAAAGGGTGCGGCTGCATCGAATACATCATAACAGTTTACCCACACCGTACCTGCACGGACATTGTTAGCGATCGCATGGGCTTTGGTGATATCCTGTGTCCACACCGCCGCCGCTAAACCATACATGGTATTATTTGCCCGTTGGATCACTTCTTCCACATCTTGAAATTTGATGATACTCATCACGGGTCCAAAAATTTCTTCCTGGGCAATTTTCATCTCATCGCGGACATCTGCAAACACTGTCGGGGTAATAAAATAACCTCTGTCTCCCACCCTGTCACCACCATAAAGCATCTGCGCCCCTTCCCGTTGACCTGATTCAATATAACTCATGACTCGGTTAAATTGTTCCTGGTCTACTTGGGGTCCTTGTTGGGTGTTGGGGTCAAAAGGATCGCCGACTGTACGCTGTCTGGCTATTTCTACACTTCTATTCACAAACTCATCATAAATTTTTGCTTCCACAAATAAGCGAGAACCAGCAGAACAGCATTGTCCTTGATTAAAAAATATCGCTTCATGGGCGGCTTGAATAGCGGCATCTATGTTAGCATCAGCAAAAACAATGTTAGGACTTTTGCCACCTAATTCTAAAGTTACCCGTTTCAGGTTGCTTTTTGCAGCCGCTTCCATAATTAAATGGCCGACTTCAGTTGAACCAGTAAAAGCAACTTTATCAATATCATGATGATATGCGATCGCCGCCCCCGCAGTGGGTCCATATCCTGATAAAATATTGACCACACCAGCAGGAAAACCCGCTTCCACAATTAACTCACCTACCCGCAACGCTGATAAAGGCGTTTGTTCCGCAGTTTTCATCACCACAGTATTACCCGTTGCTAAAGCTGGGGCTAATTTCCAAGCTTGCATCAATAACGGGAAATTCCAAGGTATAATTTGACCAACAACTCCCACTGGTTCATGGCGAGTGTAACAGAAATAAGGACCATTAATAGGAATAGTCTTACCCTGTACCTTATCAGCCCAACCTGCATAATAACGATAACAGGCAATAACTGATTCTATATCCCCTACAGAATCATTGATAGGTTTACCATTATCGAGAGTTTCTAAACGTGCCAGTTCATCAAGATTTTCCTCGATTAAATCTGCTAACCTGTAAAGTAGATTACCTCTTGCAGTCGCAGAAATTTGCCGCCATTCGCCATTAAAAGCCTTTCTCGCTGCTTGTACTGCCTTATCTACATCCGCTGCATCTGCTTCTGCTACTTCACAAATTACCTCACCCGTAGCGGGGTTAATGGTAGCAAATTTTTTCTTGCTGACACTTTCCACCCATTCATTATTTATTAGCAGTTGGGTAGGACCTATTTTCACCTGTGGTTGTGGTCTTGTTGCTGTAACCATCAGACCCTCCTAAAATTTTAAGGCTTTTTGTTAAATGCTATTAAATTGATTCCAGGAGTTACACAATTACGGCTAAATCTTTTATATATGTTTACATTTGCAGGTGTTTTGCGCGGATGGGTGGGTGTAAAAAATTGGTGCTGTAAAAAAATGGCTGTATCTCTTGATAGGCTTGACTTTGGGGTTATTCCGCTTTTCCACCCACCCGCGCACCTTACACAGACTGGGTTTGGGTGTTTTTTGCTCTTGACACGATTCCTGAAATGGACTATGATAGAGTCACTCGCGCAATCGAACCTTGAAAACTAAATATAGATAGGCTTTCAGGATGCCGCTATTGCAATTTACAATAATCCCTATTAGGGATTGAAACTACAGTTTGTAGACAAAAGTAAACAAATAGGCTATTGCAATTTACAATAATCCCTATTAGGGATTGAAACTAATTATTTCCTATTTCTCAATGTCCCAGTTTTCACATTGCAATTTACAATAATCCCTATTAGGGATTGAAACTTCAGCAATAGTCCCAGACTCTACCAAATACTTGATAAATTGCAATTTACAATAATCCCTATTAGGGATTGAAACCCTTGTTGCTTGTGGTAATTCATTAGCCCTACAAGATTGCAATTTACAATAATCCCTATTAGGGATTGAAACGGGATAAATCAGCATCTGCGACCGTAATGCGATATTGCAATTTACAATAATCCCTATTAGGGATTGAAACAAAATATGCACGATAATCTGTCGCTAAAGCAATATTGCAATTTACAATAATCCCTATTAGGGATTGAAACGGCTTTTTCGCGATGGTTTTGATAGCGGTTTTGATATTGCAATTTACAATAATCCCTATTAGGGATTGAAACGTGCAAAAGTGCAAGATGTCCAGGTTTTCCCGCTTATTGCAATTTACAATAATCCCTATTAGGGATTGAAACCCATAGCTTAAAAGCTATTTCCTTTTCTGGGCTTGTGGTATTGCAATTTACAATAATCCCTATTAGGGATTGAAACGATAAAATTCGATTCAATAGCCAAATAACTAAAATTGCAATTTACAATAATCCCTATTAGGGATTGAAACTTATTTCGGCAATAGCCGCATTTATTTCCAGAAGCATTGCAATTTACAATAATCCCTATTAGGGATTGAAACCTTCAACGCTTTTGATATCCTTGAGTTGTTCGAGTCCTGCGGAAATTGCAATTTACAATAATCCCTATTAGGGATTGAAACAAATAAGCAAAACCCCACCCGGAATAATTCGAGTATTGCAATTTACAATAATCCCTATTAGGGATTGAAACATACAATCCCCTTCATCCGCTGTATACCCTTCCTTAATTGCAATTTACAATAATCCCTATTAGGGATTGAAACCCATGATTTTGAATAATTAATGCACCCTGACTAGAAACCTTGCAATTTACAATAATCCCTATTAGGGATTGAAACCCAACTACTTGACCATTAACGCCGCTTAACTGTCATTGCAATTTACAATAATCCCTATTAGGGATTGAAACTGTTTTTTTAATTCTCCGGCTAATTTTTTTAATTCCATTGCAATTTACAATAATCCCTATTAGGGATTGAAACGACAATTTTGGTGATTTGTACTATAATTAGTCATAAATTGCAATTTACAATAATCCCTATTAGGGATTGAAACGAGACCTCAAACCCCCCGTCAATCATTTTGATATTTGAGATTGCAATTTACAATAATCCCTATTAGGGATTGAAACCTATTAATCCAATCAGCATAAATATTTTCGGCGCTTTCTGTGATTGCAATTTCCAATACTCCCTATTAGGGATTGAAACAAAACTTGATTTAATTTCCTCCCTGATTCAGAGATTGCAATTTCCAATACTCCCTATTAGGGATTGAAACTGCAATTTCAGTATTTTGGTGAGTTTCACCATAACATTGCAATTTACAATAATCCCTATGAGGGATTGAAACGGCTTAAATGTAAATACTCAATAGATCCACGATTCGTCATCAAAATTTCGTAAAAGTTAAAGACGGTGATTGGTGATTGGTGATTGGTGATTGGTGATTGGTGACTGGGAGGATGAATAACCCAATGCCCAAAGAATATTAAGATTGTTATAGTGTAAATATATTTTTGTGATGAATACCGTACAAGTTGTTTCTGGTTTAACTGAAATTGCCCAAAAAACCCGTTTAGCTGCTAGTAGGTTGGGTGTACTTGCTACTGAGGAGAAAAATCAAGCGATTAATGCGATCGCTCTAGCTTTAGAATCTGCTCAGGATGAAATATTGGCTGCTAATGTGGCTGACTGTGAAGCAGCTATGGCGGAAGGTATTGCTAAACCTCTTTATAAACGTTTGCAGTTAGATGAACATAAATTAAGAGATGCGATCGCTGGTGTGCGTGATGTTGCTAAGTTAGATGATCCTGTTGGTAAAGTCCAAATTCACCGAGAAATTGATACTGGTTTAATTCTTAAACGTATTACTTGCCCTTTGGGTGTTTTAGGGATTATTTTTGAAGCCCGTCCCGAAGCAGCTATTCAAATTGTTTCTTTAGCCATTAAATCCGGTAATGGTGTCATTCTCAAAGGTGGAAAAGAAGCTTTACGTTCTTGTGAGGCGATAGTAAAAGCCATTAAAAAAGGTTTATCTAATACTGCTGTTAACCCCGATGCCGTGCAATTGTTAACAACAAGATCAGAAATATTAGAACTTTTAAAATTAGATAAATATGTAGATTTAATTATTCCCAGAGGTTCTAATTCTTTTGTCAGGTTTGTTCAAGAAAATACTCGCATTCCCGTTTTAGGTCATGCCGATGGCATTTGTCATCTTTATATAGATCAAGCGGCTGATTTTGAGAAAGCAATTAGTATAACTGTAGATTCTAAAACTCAGTATCCTGCGGCTTGTAATGCTATTGAAACTTTATTAGTTCACAGTAATATTGCTGGGGAATTTTTACCCAAAGTTGCTGAGGCTTTGCAAGCGCAAAATGTAGAATTAAGAGGTGATGAACGCACTTTAAAAATTTTACCTCAGATTGATTTAGCAACAGAAATTGATTGGGAAACAGAATACAGTGATTTAATTTTAGCCATGAAAATTGTTGATTCTTTGGAAGCAGCAATAAATCATATTAGTGAATATGGTTCTCGACACACGGAAGCCATTGTTACGGAAGATTTAACAGCAGCAGCAACTTTTCAAGCATTAGTAAATGCAGCAGGAGTTTATCATAATTGTTCTACTCGTTTTGCTGATGGTTTTCGTTATGGTTTTGGTGCAGAAGTGGGAATTAGTACCCAACAAATGCCACCCCGTGGACCTGTGGGTTTAGAGGGTTTAGTAACTTATAAATATCAAATGTGTGGTGATGGTCATATTGTGAAAACCTACACTGGTGCTAATGCGAAATCATTTACACATCGAGATTTGGAATAAAATTAAAGAAAATAAAATTAAAGAAAATAGCGATGATAAATATCTGGTAAACAAACAAATTCCAACTGTATGGATTGATAACAAATCAAAGTTTTGTCTGTTGCTCCGTGATTTATCCTCGCTATCAGGTGTTATGATAAAAAACACCTACTTTACCTGACTAATTAGGGTTTCCTGAATAAACCTAAAACCTTGATATATCAAAGGTTAGAGGCTGATAAACACAGAAATTAGTGCAAGGGTTTTGAAGGGTATACCGGAAAAAGTGTGCATTTTTTGGGATTTCAAGAGATGGCAAAGAAATTTTCAAATCTCCTCCTGACTCCTGACTCCTGACTCCTGACTCCTATGCCCTCACGGAAAGACTTTCTCAGCAACCCCTACATAACATTTATCTTCCTCAGACCATTGAATAATTATTGTATATTTCATTCATCTACATCTAACTAACTGATTCAAAAAACGCAGCCGGCGAAATATGAAAAAACTCCGCAAGTTTGTGAATATGATCAACAGTTAAAAGACGCTCTTTCCTCAAAACTTTAGATAAAATCGCCTCAGTTTCAAAAATAGGAACTAAGTCCTTTTGCTGCACATTAAATTCATCTATCAACGCTTGCAGTAACTCCACACCATAAATATCGGGTATGGGATTTTGCTTTTCTTCGTACTCATAAACTAGAGTACCTAAAACATCTAAATAATCTTCTTCATCAGGAGTTAATTCACCTTTATCAATCAAAAAATTGATAACCTTTTGTGTAGCAAAAAATTCCTCCTCAGAAGTAATGGGACGAGGGGGGAAAGATTTAAGTAATTCAAGATAAGCGTTGTTGTTACGTATTCCAAGGGTCATTTTTCCAGTCCTCCTGATCATATTCTGCATGGGTGAGGACATGACGGATAAAAACTTTTTGAGAATTGTACTTTACCAGCACAATAAGCCGATATTTATTACCGCCAATGTTAAAAACAGTGAGATTACCAACTTGATCAGCAGAAGGAAAACTTTGACGTAACTCTACAAAATTTTGCCATTCAGCTTTTAATGTAATTTTATACCATGATTGCAAGCTAGTTTGTGAGTTAGGGTGCTTTTGCCAAAATTCGGAAAGTGTCCGACGGGTGATAATGTGCATAAATATTTATTTCATGATTTTTACCTCTAACTTACAAGTAACGACATTTTTACCCAACTACAATAGTTTTCCGCAAAATTACAGAATAGACCTCTTTCAGAATTCATTTTATGTTATGATAGGAGTTTTTGTTAATAGTAGTGCCAAAAGATAAGCTGTTGTGCATTTAATTTGTATAAGTGGAACAGGCATCTTGCCTGTTAAACAAGAGTTCAGAATATTAGGATTATACAATTTAGCTGTGTAACAGCTTAAAATGCCTTTAAACCTGATAATAAAAAGCATTCCAGGTCAATTAGTCGCCTTACCCAAAGGTCTTTAATGGTAGCATCCATCACACTACCAACAGAAGATTGCACAATTGGCAAATTTAACAACATTTTACCCAAAGAAGGTAAATAACGTTGTAACAATAGGGGTATGACTTGCCAATCAGCCCGCAATGCTATGCTGGGAATATCTTTCATTGCGTCGTAAAGTCCCAAAAGACGCGATTTAAACTTTGAGAACCACTTAAACCGCAATAAAAGGAGGGACCAGAATCAAACTCAAAACCGCGTCTTTTAAAAGTGTGCGCTGCACCACCGGGAATATTATGACCTTCACAGACTACAACCCGTTTTCCATAACGTGCAAGTAACGCGGCCGCAGATAAACCACCGATACCGCTACCAATTACAATAATATCTGTCATTAGTCATTAGTTAAGAAGTCAGGAGTTAGGAGTCAGGAGTTAGGAGTCAGGAGTCAGGAGTCAGAATATTGGATAAATCAGTAGATAATCAATCAGTGATTTTTGATATAAATCCGCAAAGCTGATTGCTTTTAGCTGATAGCTGAATACTTACAGTCATTAGTCATTATTAGTTAATAATACACACCAATCAACTATCAACTATCAACTATCAACTATGACCAATTACCAATCACCTAACGAAGAACCATTAATTGAACTAAGAGGTATTTCTAAATCCTTTGGTAAAAATAAGGTTTTAGATGATGTTGATTTGCAAATTTTCCAAGGAGAAGCAATAGGAATTATTGGACCTTCAGGAACTGGTAAATCCACGATTTTAAGAATTATAGCTGGTTTATTACAGCCGGATGCAGGAGAAATTTATATTCAAGGGATAAAGCGAGAGGGGTTAATAGAAGATGGTGGTGATCCGGTGAGTATTGGGATGGTATTTCAGCAAGCAGCTTTATTTGACTCCTTGAATGTAGATGAAAACGTCGGTTTTTCATTGTATCAGAATACAAAATTAGAGCGATCGCGCATTCGCAAACTTGTCAACGAAAAATTAGAAATGGTAGGTTTACCAGGTATTGGTCATCTTTACCCCTCAGAACTTTCGGGAGGGATGCGAAAACGGGTAAGTTTTGCGCGTGCGATTATGTCTAATCCCGATAATCCCAAAGATAACCCAGAAGTTTTATTATACGATGAACCTACAGCCGGACTTGATCCTATTGCTTCAACAGTAATTGAGGATTTAATCCGCAGTTTGCAATGTACACAAGGAGTCTGTAGTACCTACTGCATCGTTACCCACCAAGATAGTACCATTCGTCGAACATCTGACAAGTTGATATTTCTTTATCAAGGAAAAGTGCAATGGCAAGGTAAAGTAAATGAAATAGATCATACAGAAAACCGTTTGATTAGACAATTTATGAGTGGGAGTATACATGGTCCAATTCAAGTGGCTGGTTGATAATATATTTTAGGAGTCAGGAGTCAAGAGTCAGGAGTCAGGAGTTCAAGGAGTCAGGAGTTCAAGGAGTCAAAATAAAAATATTTGTTTACTATTTTCTCTTCACAGTATTTACAAATTAATAATTAAGAATTACGAATGAGGAATTACAAATTAGGAATTACAAATTACAAATTACGAATTACGAATTACGAATTACGAATTACCAATTACCAATTACCAATCAGGACTATTTTTATGGAGCGCGAAAAAATGCGAGGTCTAATTAGTGGATTCACTTCTACAAGAACTTTTAGAGAAGGATCGGTAGGTTTATTAATCTTACTAGGGTTAGGAGCATTTGGGGTAATATGGCTATGGTTAAATAGAATCACGCCCGGAAGCAGTTCTTATAAAGCTGTGGTTGAATTTGCTAACGCTGGGGGAATGCAAAAAGGCTCACCAGTTCGTTATCGTGGTGTGAAAGTGGGTAGTATTTCTAGTATCAAAACCGGAGCAAATGCTGTTAATGTAGAAATTGAAATCAACGATCCTCAATTAAAAATTCCTGCTGATTCTAAAATTGAAGCAAATCAAAGTGGATTAATTAATGAAAGTATCATTGATATTAGTCCACCACCTAATGCACAAGTTCCTCAAGATATTGCCGGACCATTAGAGAAAGATTGTAATCCTGGTTTGATTATTTGTAACGAATCTACTAAATTAAAAGGTGAGATTGGAATTAGCGTTGATGAACTGATCCGCCAATCATCTGATTTTGCTGCTCAATATAATAATAAGGAATTTTACGACAACGTTAATCGCCTTTTAGTAACTTCTGCGAATGCGGCTGATAGTATTGCTAAACTCAGTCGAGAAATGCAAAGTGTCGGCAGAAGTTTTCAAGGACAATTAGGCACATTTTCTAATACTGCTGTCACTATCCAACGAGCAACAAATGAACTCACAACCACAACAACAAAAACCGCAAATCAATTAGGTACAACAGCGAGTGAATTTAGTACAACTGCAAAACAAGCAAGTAAGTTATTAAATAACTTAGATGAATTATTAACTACAAATCGTTCTGCTTTAGTCGGTACTTTAAATAATATTACCCAAACCAGTAACCAACTACGTCAAACAGTTAGTAGTTTATCACCTGCGGTTAATCGTTTAACAGAAGGAGAATTATTGAAAAATTTAGAAATTCTCTCTGCTAACGCGGCTGAAGCTTCTGCTAATTTAAAAGATGCTTCTAAAACTTTAAATGATCCGCAAAATATTGTGCTTTTGCAACAAACTTTAGACGCTGCTAGAGTAACTTTTGAAAATACCCAAAAAATTACATCTGACTTAGATGAATTAACAGGAGATCCGAAATTTCGGCAAAATCTTTTACAGTTGGTCAATGGTCTAAGTAAATTAGTATCTTCTACGGAAAATATGCAGCAACAAACAAAGGTTGCTTTTACCTTAGATGCTCTTAAAACATCTATGAATCCAGCCGAAAATATCACACCTAAACCTACTTTTAAAGCTGCTTCACAAACACCAAAATCTCTGGAAAATATCCCTAAAAATATCACTGCTAAACCAGAAATAAAAGCTGTTGAAAAAATCAACAAAGTAGTAATTTTCACCCCATTACCAACTACAGAAATAATCCAATTGAACACACAACCAGAGTTATTACCACCTGTAATTATTTCCGAACCATCTTCCCCAGAAAAAGCCGTAACTCCCACCGTACCTGCTGCTATGGAAAGTGCCGAAAACATTCCCCAAAACACCATTACACCTACCCCAAACTCATCCCAACAACAGCTATTGCAAAAGTTAAGAGAGCGAACAGGTGACAGGTGACAGGGGACTGGTGACTGGTGACTGGTGACTGGTGACTGGTGACAGGTGACAGGGGACTGGGGACTGGTGACTGGTGACTGGTGACTGGTGACTGGTGACTGGTGACTGGTGACTGGTGACTGGTGACTGGTGACTGGT
>NZ_JACJPT010000153.1:0-9984 GCF_014696195.1 Sphaerospermopsis sp. FACHB-1094
CCTGAGCCTGTCCTGAGCCTGTCCTGAGCCTGTCCTGAGCCTGTCCTGAGCGGTGTCGAAGGGCGGTGTCGAAGGGCGGTGTCGAAGGGCGGTGTCGAAGGGCGGTGTCGAAGGGCGCAGTCGAAGTAAGTCGAAGTAAGCCGAAGTACAGGATTTGAGGACTTACAGGATGATTTCTTTTTAAGGATTTTTTACAGGATTTGCAACAAAATGGTTTTAAATAGCTTTACAATTTAATTAAGTAAACAATATTTCAAGATGTAATGATATCTATTCCTATTACCCTAGAACAACTGATTGCAGTTGTAAAACAGTTACCACCAGATGAACAAGCACAGGTAGCAATGTCCTTACTTAAAGGGGATTTATCTTCAGATTTAACAGAATTACTACAAAAACAGTATGCTTTAAACTCTGATAGTGAGAATGTGAAAAGTTTAGCTATTTCAACTGATAAGAAACCGAAAAAGTATGATTTCTCTGATTTAATGGGGCGTTTAAATTGGCGAGGAGATGCAGTTGAAATGCAAAGGTCTTTAAGAGATGAATGGTGATAGTTATCTGTTAGATACAAATGCGGTTGTGGCTGTGTTACAGGGAAATACTCAACTGCTGCAAATATTACAAAACGCTGATTGGATAGGAATTTCCGTGATTAGTCAAATTGAATTTTTGGCATTTTCTGGTTTAAGTGAATTAGATTATCAGCTTTTTCAAGAGTTTATTCAGCGTGTGGAAGTTGTTGGTTTGTCAGCAAAAGATACGTTATTAATTGATAATATTATTAAAATTCGTCAGCAATATCGCTTAAAATTACCTGATGCAGTAATTACAGCAACAGCAATACAAAATACAGCGAGTTTGGTAACGGCAGACCAAGAGTTAATAAAAATACCTATTTTGACTGTAATTACTTGGTAATTCCATCAAAATTAATTCTTTCTCCTGACTCCTGACTCCTGACTCCTGACTCCTGACTCCTGACTCCTGACTCCTACTATATAATCATTGATAAACCTGAAAACAGGAAAACCCACCATGATCATCACCACCCAAGACTACCAAATCACTTGGGAAAAATTACCCGATGATTACATTCTTCCCGACGATCCTGTGGATAACATCTACCAACCCACCCAAGCCGCAGCCCTAACCGAAAGCCTCCAACTAGCAGGTAAACTTGCTGCCAATTGCCTTATAACTACGAATTATGGCATCTGTGCCACAGTAAACGGCAAAATTGTCGTTAAAGCCCCTGACTGGGCTTATATCCCCGAAATTCGCACAACTAAGCAAGAAATCTTTCGTAGTTATACCCCCCAACTACAGGGAGACATTCCGGTTATTGTCATGGAATTTATTTCTGATACCGATGGAACAGAATATTCTAGTAAACCAACTTATCCGCCTGGAAAATGGTTTTTTTATGAAAGAATTTTAAAAGTTCCTAACTACATTATTTTTGAACCAGATAGAGGAGACTTAGAAGTTTATCGCTTAGATAAAAATAGTGAACAATACCAAATAGAAACACCTGATCAAAACCAACGTTACTGGATAGAAGAAATCAAACTTTATCTCGGTATTTGGGAAGGTACAAGAGAAAATCTCACCACTAAATGGTTAAGATTTTGGGATGAACAAGGAAATTTGTTATTGTGGAGTTCCGAATTAGTGGAACAAAAACGACAGGAGATAGAAGTAGAAAAACAACGTGCTGAACAAGAAAAACAGCGTGTTGAAAGACTAGCAGCACAACTACGTGCAGCAGGTATCGAACCAGAAAACTAAAAGTAGGGTAGCCAACACCCAGCAAATTATAAAATAAAACTCTTGTGGTGCGGGCATCTTGCCCGCTAATAGTATACTTGAGAAAAATCTGTTAACTAATCACAGCAATACATTCAATTTCTACCAACACATCTTTAGGTAAACGGGAAACCTCCACACAAGCACGCGCAGGGGCGGTATCTTCAGAAAAATACTTTGCATAAACCGCATTTACAGCAGCAAAATCTTTCATATCAGCTAAAAATACACCTGTTTTCACGACATCATTAAAAGTAGCACCAGCTTCTGTGAGGATAGCTTCAATATTTCTCATCACCTGTTCCGTTTGTTTGGTGACATCATCAGTATAAACCACATCACCCAAACGGGGATCAATAGCTATTTGGCCAGCGACAAACAGCATTTTCCCTGAAGCTACAATAGCCTGGTTATATGGTCCAACGGGTGCGGGTGCTTTATCGGTACGGATAACTTCACGAGTCATAATTTTAATCTCTTTTATCTCTTTTGGTAACGGTGCATCTGGTTTATTGAAGTCTAAATCAACATCTGTTGTATCAACTTCTCCATCTGGCATGATCGCATTTCCTCTTAAAATGGAAGGTTTTTAACCTTGAATGAAATAATTATCAATTATCAATTGTCAATTATCAATTGTCAATTGTCAATTGTTCATGGCTGCTAAAAAAGCCTTTTGACTCACATCTTTATAAACGGATTGTAAATAATTCATTGTCACATCACCCGCAGAAGAACTCACTGAATTTTCCTCATCTTTAGCTAGGGGAATTTTACCCAAAACATCTAACACCGTCTCACCCACACTAGGAGAAATGACCACTAAAGACGATTCTAATGGCTCATTATATTGCCAAAAATTATCTGATTTTAATGACAATTGATGTTCAGAAATTGGTTTTTGAATTTCTGCTTTTTCCTGTTTGCTAGTCGTTCCCTCAGACTGATCTAAAAGTTTACTGCTGCGTAAATTTCGTAAATCACTAATAATTTTTTCTCTGGTGCGTCCTCGTAATTGAAATAAAACAAAAGGATCTTCACTAAAGCGATCGCCTAATTGATAATACACTGCCCCAATATGTTTACAAGGTACTGCTTTATCAGGACAGGAACATTTACTATGAACATCACCCAAGGTAAAAGGAAATAATGAAAGTCCGTTACTTGTAAAGACATCTTCAATATTTTGTGGCATTTCTCCCGCTAATAATTTAGCAGCAAAAATTGACTTTTGGGACATGGTTTCAATCACATAACCCCATTCTTCATCACTAAAAGCATCTAGGAACAAAGAAACTTTATAAGGTTCTACTTCACTACCTTGAACCCGTGCTAAAACCTTCGCACCTTTAAATTCAATACTCAAAACATTGCCTTGTCGAGAATAATTTCTCGCCCTTTCTAACCGCTTTTTAAAGCGATAGGAATCCAATAAATCTAGCCATCTTTGTGACCACCATTCTCTGCTTGCTTGTAAATTTTCTTGACTCATAATTAAAAAGTTGGGATCAGAGTATATGTTAGATTTAGGACTTACGTAAGATTGGACTAAAAGCCGGATTCTGACGTAGGGGTAATTCATGAATTACCCATACTTGCGTTCTGTTTTGCGTAAGTCCTGAGATTAAAGATTATCTAACCACTGTTGCAAATCTGCTACTGTATCTAAATCAAATATTGCCTCTCCCAGAGATTCCAGGATTTCTATGTTTAAACTTCTAATTTTTGTTGCTAACTCTAAATCAATTTCTCCAAATTTTCTATTAATTTGACGGAAAATTAAATTTTTTTCTCTTTCAATACCTCTTTCAATACCTCTTTCAATACCTCTTTCAATTCCTTCTTCCATCCAACTGGTAACAATTTGCATAACTTCCTCCTTTTCCTCTGTTATTAATGTACCTAGTTCTGTTTGAAATTTCTCTTTTTCTATTTTATTTAATCTCAAGTATGTGTCAATGAAACCTGATATTAATTGCATTTTGGCAGGGTTTAATGTCATCTACATCTACATCTGTTTCTTTTTATTCTTTGTCCTTCAATCTTTCAGGTACATAACTGATTCCTGTACGGGCAGCCACGGGGGGTTTGTCCCTACAACTCCTATTCCTCATCTTCATCAATTATCGCATTTCTGTCCAATAATAATAAATCACGTAATTGATCTGTATCAAGTTCTGTTAACCATTCTTCACCAGCACCAACCACCTGTTCTGCTAATTGTTTCTTACTTTCAATCATCTCATTAATTTTCTCTTCTAAAGTTCCAGTACACACAAATTTATGAACCTGTACATTCTTAGTTTGTCCAATTCTAAAAACTCGGTCTGTAGCTTGATTTTCCACCGCAGGATTCCACCATCTATCAAAATGAAATACATGATTTGCCCTGGTTAAATTTAAACCCACACCACCAGCTTTTAAAGACAAAATCATAATTGGTGGTCCTTGGGGATCATGTTGAAAACGATCAATCATTTCTTCTCGTTGTTTTTTACTGGTGCTACCATATAAAAAGAAAATTTCCCTGCCTAAACGTTTTTCTAAATAGGGTTTTAATAATTTACCCCATTCGGCAAACTGAGTAAAAATTAAAGCCCGGTTTTCTTCTGCCACAACTTCTTCTAACATTTCTTCTAGACGTTGTAATTTTGCAGAATGATGTTTTGCTAAATTTGACTCTTTTAAAAATTGTGCTGGATGATTACAAATTTGTTTGAGTTTCACCAACAAACCTAAAATCATACCCCGACGTTGTAAACCTGCTGCTGATTCAATTGCCATCAAAGATTCGTCTACCAACTGTTGATATAATTCCCCTTGTTCAGCAGTTAAACCACAAAATACAGTCATTTCTTGCTTTTCTGGCAGGTCTTGAATAATTGATTTATCAGTTTTCAAACGTCGTAAAATGAAAGGCTGCACCAAAGATCGTAATTGTCCTAAAGAAGCAGTATCACCATACTTTTCAATAGGCATGGCAAAACGTCTTTGGAAAAATTGTTTATTACCCAAATATCCAGGGTTGAGAAAATCTAAAATAGACCATAATTCCTGCAATCTATTTTCTACAGGTGTTCCAGTTAAAGCAAGTCTAAATGTAGTGTCCAATTTTCGCACAGCTTGAGATTGTTTAGAATCAGCATTTTTGATATTTTGGGCTTCATCTAAAACAACTATTTGCCAATTCATGGTTTTTAATAAATTAATATCTCGCTGTACCAATGAATAGCTAGTAATTACTAAATCGTATTTATTTACTGTGGCAGTAAAACTTTTACCTTTGGGGCGTTTATCACCATGATATTCTAAAACTTTCAATTTAGGGGCAAATTTTTTAACTTCTTTTGCCCAATTTCCTAAAACCGAAGTGGGACATACTAAAAGCGTCGGGTTTTCTAATGCGTCTTTTTCTTTGAGATGCAGGAGAAAAACAATAAATTGTACCGATTTTCCTAGTCCCATATCATCCGCTAAACAAGCACCTAAACCCCATCTTTCTAAAAATGCTAACCAAGCTGCACCCCGTTCTTGATAAGGTCTTAATTTACCTTGAAAATTGTCAGGTGTTGGTAAAGGTTGAATATCTTGATTATTAGTTAAAGTCCCTACTAATTCTTGCAATGCGCCGGAAGCATCAAAACTCACAACAGGTAATTTTTCAATCACTTGAGTATCACCGGTACTAATTCTTAAAGCATCTTCTAAAGATAAAGATAACTGTTCTTTACGAGATGTAAAAAAGTTTTGGGCAGTTTTAATATCTTGGTTTCTTAGTTCTACCCATTCACCGTTAATTTCTACTAAAGGACTATTTAAAGCTACCAGTTTATCAAACTCAGCTTTAGAAATTGTCTGTCCACCAATTGCTAATTGCCATTGAAAGTTTAACAAACTTTGTAACCCCAAACGTCCTGATTTTTGCTTGGGAGGTTCGGCATTAATTTTCAAACCTAAACGATTAGCCCAACCTTCACGATTTGCTAAACTTGGTGGTAAAATTACCCCTAAGCCGCTATCTTCTAATCTCCAAGTTACAGTTTTAATAAATTCATAAGCTTGCATAGGAGTGAGGTGACAAAATTCAGGAGATTCTGTTTCTAAACTAGGCGCAATCACGGGATATAATCGAGAAGCTAAACCCAAACCCCGCAAAAATGTTTCCTGTGGTTGTTCAATTTGACGATGTTGATAAACTAATGTTTTTACTGGATGACTCCAAATAGTATTAGCATCTATTAAAAATTCTGAATCATCCGCTGCTTGGAGAAAATAAGCTAACTTCCAATCTGTTGTTTCTGCTGCTGGGGGATGGAGTTGAAAACAAGTCCTAAATGCAGCTTTTCCTGTTAATTGATATTGTAAAGGTAAAGTCCATGCTTTCAGGGCTGATTCTAATCTTTCTACTCCCATTGCATCAGCATTAATTTGATTTAATCCTTGATTTGATGCACTCGTTAAGGACTGTAACCACTGCTGTACCGCAGATGGTAAGGACATCATTAATCTATTATCAATGGGAGATTGAGAACCAACCATTTCTCGAATTTGGGCATCTATGATATTGTTGAGAAATGCCAAAATTAATCCTTGCGGTTCTCCAGGTAAATCAACTATTAATTTACTGCTAAAATCTTCTCTATCTGGTTGATAAGTACGACAAACTAACGGCATTTTCGCCGCAAATTTTTCTAAACGAGTAGCATCTATAGCACTATCTAAAAGTACCTGCCATTTACCAACTAGAGAATTATCTGGATTTTCTATAATATTCGGTAAAAACTTACAACGGGCAATTAAATCTAAACTCCATCGCGCCATTTGTAACCAAAAACGCAAATCTCCACCTAAAAAAGCATCTTTATTATCTGTTGAACTCAAGGGTAAATTTGAGAGAAATTTAATGGCAGCACTGGGTGGGAGACAAAAACCTTCAATTTTCCAAGGTTGTAAGTATTTTTGTGAATTTTTCTCAATCTCTAAACTAGCAGAATTTATGGGAGAAATAGCAGATTCTGTTTCTATAAAATTAGTTGGTAAAGCAATAATTTGTGAGTATGTTGGTAAAGTCTTTTCTGTTTTATGTGCTGTTTTACGTCCTTTGATTGGAGTAACAGCAGATGGAGATGTTGCAATATCTTGAATATAATTAGAAATTTCTAAATTATTGACTGCTAACCATTCCCTCAACTCAGTTGGAGTCATTGCCAAAGGATTAAGTGGGATTTCATCGGCGGTAATAGATTCCAGATTAATCTGGGAACTTCGCCAAGTTTCTCCCCAAATAAATAAACAATTATCAGTATAATTTTGCCCTTTATTTAACCAAATACCGTGTAAAATTGCCATATTTCTCAGATGCTAATTGTTTTCAGGAAATAATAGGGAATAGGAAACAGGGAACACTTCGACAAGCTTAGTGCATCGCAGGGAACAGGGAACAGACTTGAAGTATTGTATTGTATGATTTTTTGTGTAAATTTTATATCTCATGCAAGTGCATACTGCTATGTAAAAAAAATTATATTTGAGAATTTATATCGGACTATTCAACAATTCAATGTAACTCCTTAACTCCTATTTTTTCTTACTGTCACCCGTCACCTGTCACCTGTCACCTGTCACCTGTCACCTGTCCCCAGTCCCCAGTCACCTGCCCCTTGAATCTAGTCTATGAAACTAATATATCTAAAAGAAGCCGTCTATATAGCATAAATGTTAGGATTGCCACAGAGAGAGAATAGCGTGCATAGAAGGAAAAAAAACTGAATGGCAGAATTTGAGAAGTCAATATCCTTTGATGGACGGGATATTCGACTGAAGGTAGGACTGTTAGCCCCCCAAGCGGGTGGGTCGGTGTTGATAGAATCGGGGGATACTGCTGTTTTAGTGACAGCTACAAGGTCAGAAGCCAGAGAAGGCGTTGATTTTCTTCCCCTGACGGTAGATTATGAAGAAAGACTGTATGCAGCAGGAAGAATCCCTGGTGGTATCATGCGTCGTGAAGGTCGTCCACCAGAAAAGGCGATTTTAACTAGCCGTTTGATTGACCGTCCTTTGCGTCCTTTGTTTCCTTCATGGTTACGGGATGATTTGCAAATTATTGCTTTCACCCTGTCAATGGATGAACAAGTACCGCCAGATGTGTTAGCTGTAACTGGCGCTTCTATCGCTACTCTTATTGCCCAAATTCCTTTTAATGGACCAATGGCAGCAGTGCGGGTAGGTTTAGTGGGTGATGATTTCATTATTAACCCCACCTATGCAGAAATTGAAGCGGGTGATTTGGATTTAGTAGTTGCTGGTTCACCTGATGGTGTGATCATGGTGGAAGCCGGAGCAAATCAGTTACCAGAGCGAGATATCATCGAGGCCATTGATTTTGGTTACGAAGCAGTGCGGGATTTAATCCAAGCACAGCTAGATTTAGTTGAAGAACTGGGTTTAAAACTCGTCCAAGAAGAGCCACCGGAAGTAGATCAAACATTAGAAAACTATATCCGCGATCGCGCCAGTGCAGAAATTAAAAAAATCTTGGCTCAATTTGAGTTAACCAAAAACGAGCGTGATACAGCTTTAGATGCAGTTAAGGATGAAATCAAAGCGGAAATAGAAGCCTTACCCGAAGAAGATCCCATTCGTGTAGCTGCTACAGCCGATAGCAAAGCCCTTGGTAATACCTTTAAGGATATCACCAAATATTTTATGCGCCGTCAAATCATTGAAGATAACGTGCGCGTTGATGGTCGTAAATTAGATGAAGTCCGTCCTATATCTTGCCAAGTCGGAGTTTTACCCCGTCGTGTACATGGCAGTGGGTTATTTAACCGGGGACTCACTCAAGTATTATCTGCTTGTACCCTGGGTACACCAGGAGATGCTCAAAATCTCAATGATGATCTGCAAATAGATCAATCTAAACGTTACCTGCATCATTACAATTTCCCACCCTTCTCCGTCGGTGAAACCAAACCCATGCGTGCGCCAGGAAGACGAGAAATAGGTCATGGTGCTTTAGCCGAAAGAGCGATTTTACCCGTACTACCGCCCAAAGAACAATTCCCCTACGTCATCCGCGTAGTATCAGAAGTGCTTTCTTCCAACGGTTCTACCTCAATGGGTTCTGTCTGTGGTTCTACTCTCGCCCTTATGGATGCGGGTGTACCTATTATCAAACCTGTCACCGGTGCAGCAATGGGCTTGATTAAAGAAGGCGACGAAGTGCGCGTTCTCACGGATATTCAAGGCATTGAAGACTTCTTAGGGGACATGGACTTCAAAGTTGCGGGTACTGATACAGGCATCACCGCCTTACAAATGGATATGAAAATATCCGGTTTGTCCTTGGACGTGATCAAACAAGCTGTTGAGCAAGCTAAAGCAGCCCGGTTACATATTTTGGAGAAAATGCTCCAGACTATTGACACACCACGCACCGAAACCTCACCCTTTGCCCCACGTCTGTTGACGATCAAGATTGATCCAGAAATGATTGGTCTGGTCATTGGACCCGGTGGTAAAACCATCAAAGGAATTACCGAAGAAACTGGTGCAAAAATCGACATTGAAGATAATGGTACAGTCACCATTTCCGCAGTCGATGAAGGCAGAGCAAAGAGAGCAAAGAGCATCATTCAAGGCATGACTCGTAAACTCAATGAAGGGGATGTTTACATAGGTCGTGTGACACGGATTATACCTATTGGTGCATTTGTGGAATTTTTGCCCGGAAAAGAAGGCATGATTCACATTTCTCAACTTGCTGACTATCGTGTTGGTAAAGTGGAAGATGAAGTAGCCGTTGGTGATGAAGTGATTGTCAAAGTGCGCGAAATTGACAATAAAGGTAGAATTAACCTGACACGCTTGGGTATACACCCTGATCAAGCAGCTGCTGCGCGAGAAGCTGCGGCTACAAATCGTTAACAACGATTAAGGATTTTAGATTTTGGATTAGAGATCAATCGCAAATCTAAAATCCGCGATGCCTTATTTCAGCGGGCATCGCTGTATGATTTTTTAAATTATTTTTGAATAGATATCATGTCTGTTGGGGCTGGTGACTGGTGACTGGTGATTGGTGACTGGTGATTGGTGACTGGTGACTGGTGACTGGTGACTGGTGATTGGTGACTGGTGACTGGTGACTGGTGACTGGTGACTGGTGACTGGTGA
>NZ_JACJPT010000154.1:0-9846 GCF_014696195.1 Sphaerospermopsis sp. FACHB-1094
AGTTAAAGTAGCGATAAAACTAGGTCTAGACCTCAGTGGAATCAGTAGGGTGTCTTTGATAGCACCGTTGAAGGTTCGTTTGTGGACTATTCAAGAATCCCCCGGCTTTTAGCCGTGGGGAGTATCAATTCCTTTAGCTTAAATAATGAAGTCAAAATTCAAAGGCAATTAAAATAACAGTTATAACGCTGTTATTACCGTGCTGTACTGCCTACAAAACCTTCAGTTTTACCAGTTTATCAACTTGATCAAAGGATAATTCCCGTGAACAAAACCAACTCAGACATTCTTAAATCATCAGATCCTGCTGTTAACGACTTAATCAGCCAAGAACTACAACGGCAACGTGATCACCTAGAATTGATAGCTAGTGAAAACTTTACTTCCGCTGCTGTACTAGCGGCGCAAGGTTCTGTCTTAACCAACAAATACGCCGAAGGTTTACCAGGTAAACGCTACTATGGTGGTTGTGAATTTGTTGACAAAATTGAACAAATAGCCATTGATAGAGCTAAACAATTATTTGGTGCTGCTCATGCTAACGTCCAACCCCATTCTGGCGCACAAGCCAACTTTGCTGTATTCCTTACTTTGCTAGAACCAGGGGATAAAATTATGGGCATGGACCTATCACACGGTGGACACCTAACCCACGGTTCACCAGTGAATGTTTCCGGCAAATGGTTCCAAGTGCGTCACTATGGAGTTAGCAAAGAGACAGAACAGCTTGATTATGATCAAATTCGGGATTTAGCAATTAAAGAACGTCCAAAGCTGTTAATTTGCGGTTATTCAGCCTATCCCCGGATCATTGACTTTGAAAAATTCCGCAGTATTGCAGATGAAGTTGGCGCTTACCTGCTTGCGGATATTGCTCACATTGCTGGGTTAGTAGCTACAGGGCATCATCCTAACCCCATTCCCTATTGTGATGTAGTGACAACAACCACCCATAAAACCTTACGTGGACCTAGAGGCGGATTGATTTTAACCCGTGATGCAGAACTCGGTAAAAAGTTTGATAAATCAGTATTTCCTGGTACTCAAGGTGGACCATTAGAACACGTAATAGCAGGTAAAGCTGTAGCCTTTGGGGAAGCATTGAAACCTGAGTTTACAACTTATTCTGGTCACGTGATTGAAAATGCTCGTGCTTTAGCTACCCAACTGCAAAATAGAGGTTTAAAATTAGTATCAGATGGTACAGATAATCATTTAATGCTAGTAGATTTACGTTCTGTGGGTATGACAGGTAAAAAAGCAGATAGGTTAGTGAGTGAGGTAAATATCACCGCTAACAAAAATACAGTGCCTTTTGATCCAGAATCACCATTTGTTACCAGTGGATTGAGATTAGGTTCACCAGCCATGACCACAAGAGGTTTAGGAGTGGCAGAATTTACAGAAATTGGTAATATTATTAGCGATCGCCTACTTTCCCCAGATTCTAAAACAGTAGCAGAAGATTGCCGTCGTCGAGTCGCAGCATTGTGCGATCGCTTTCCCCTGTATCCTCACCTAGAAATTCCTGTACCAGTTCTAGCTTAAAAAGCATTCATGCACCAACCAGAAGCAGCCCTAATCGCAGCTGCTTTAGCTGGTGCAGTCTTGGGATTTCTAGGCTACAACGTCAATACCGCTCCAATCTTTAGGGTGATAGAGGATCTTAATTGTATCGGCTAGTAACTAGACATCTCCAAAATAGAATGTATTAATTTGTCATAAGTTGTAGGTGTCATAAGTTGTAGGGGCGAAGCTTATGGGCGATAATTTAACGGAAAAATCAGACATCTAAAATATCCCATAAGCTTCGACCTGCCCCCATAAATAGGTTTCATAATTTCTTTTCTGGAGATGTCTACTGTAAATTCAATACTTTTCGGTCAACTAATAACATATAAATCATGTAGGTTGGGTTGAGGAACGAAACCCAACTTTTACAAGCGTTTGTTGGGTTTCACTTTGTTCAACCCAACCTACAAAAACTCTTAACCAAACAGTATTGACTGTAAATTACCCTAGATTACTAATGGACATAGCCATTTACACCATAGACTGTTAAGAGATTTTTCCCAATCACCAATCACCAATCACCAGTCCCATGAGTGCAGAAATTATTTGTGTTGGTACTGAATTATTGCTAGGAGATATTCTCAACAGCAACGCTCAATTTATCGCCCAGCAGTTAGCACAGTTAGGCATTCCTCACTACTATCAAACTGTGGTGGGAGATAATCCCCAAAGACTCAAACAAGTGATTGAAATTGCAGCTTCCAGAGTGCAAATTCTGATTTTCACCGGTGGTTTAGGACCCACACCAGATGATCTCACCGGTGAAACCATTGCGGACTTTTTCGGTGTTCCCTTGGTAGAAAGTGCCGAAATCCTAGAAGATATAACTCAGAAATTTGCCCAAAGGGGACGGGTAATGTCTCCTAGCAACCGCAAACAAGCTTTAATTCCCCAAGGAGCGAAAATTTTACCAAATCCCACAGGAACAGCACCGGGTATTATTTGGCAACCTCGTCCAGGATTAACTATTTTGACTTTCCCTGGTGTTCCTAGTGAAATGCACCGAATGTGGACAGATACAGCAGTACCTTTTCTGAAAAGTCAAGGTTGGGGTCAGGAAATTATTTACAGTCGCAGTTTAAAATTTTGGGGGATTGGTGAATCAGCCTTAGCAGAAAAAGTATCTGCTTATTTGAATTTACCTAACCCAACAGTCGCACCTTACGCTGGCAAGGGAGAAGTTCGGCTGCGAATTTCTGCCAAAGCGCCTGATGAAAAGGCAGCAAAGGAATTAATTGCACCTGTGGAAAACCAACTCAAGGAAATTGCAGGCTTAGATTATTACGGTGCTGATGATGATACCTTAGCTTCTGTTGTTGGTGAGTTGTTGCGATCTTCAGGGGAAACTTTATCAGTGGCAGAATCTTGTACCGGTGGGGGATTGGGACAAATACTGACAGAAATTCCTGGCAGTTCTGATTACTTTTGGGGTGGGGTAATTTCCTACGATAACACCGTGAAAGTTAGATTATTGGGGGTTAACCCTGACGATTTAGAGCAGTTTGGGGCTGTGAGTGCTACAGTAGCTGAACAAATGGCTATAGGTGTGAAAAATCTTCTCCAAACTACTTGGGGATTAAGTATTACTGGAATTGCTGGACCTAGTGGAGGAACTGCTACAAAACCTGTGGGTTTAGTCTATATTGGTATGGCTGGTCCTGGAAATGAGGTGACAAGTTATGAGTGTAAATTTGGAACTATGAAAAATCGCTCTTTCATTCGCCTCCTCAGTGCTTGCACAGCATTAGACAATTTGCGTCGTTCAGTTATAGTGAGGACATCAGTATAAGAGGAAATCGAAGAATCGGAAGTCTGAAGTCTGAAGTCTGAAGTCGGGAGTTGGCAGTGATCAGTGAGGGACAATAAATCAGAAAATTTGGGGATAACAAATAGACCAAACTCTTGCCTCTTGCCTGTCTCTACCACAAGACTTTTTCAGCAAACCTTAATCATCTAGACTACATCTCTATAACCAAAATTATGGTGTATAAGTAGTCGTGCAAAATAAATTTTATATTTGGGAGAGGGAACAGCGAACAGATAAGGAATACAGAGATTACTGAACTCAACCCTGGAAAATCCTAATATGGCGTTTCAGATCATGTAAGATACTCGCTAATCTATCCTTGGGTGACAAAAGTGATTTCACTGAGTTATTTTGTCCGGAAAAATTTTAAATTGATTGGATGTTAAGAGGTCAATGCTGATAAGTTATATGACAGGTAAGAAAAAATCCTATGCCAATAACCTAAGAGGCTTTAAAGATGCCAAGGACAATAACTGGTTGGCTCCCGAACATAATTTAGTGAATAAATTCACGGTTCTCTATTCTGGTAATATGGGTCTGTGTCACGATATGGACACCATTCTGGAAACTGCTAAACTATTGCGAGACGAACCGATTCAGTTTGTTTGCATTAGTATTGGAGCAAAACGACAAATTTTCCTGGAAGAGGTAAATGACTTAGGACTAACTAAATTTTCTGTTTCTGTTTTATTAAGAAAAAAAGTGCTACCTTATTATCTGACAGCTTGCAATCTGTCTTTGGTGAGTGTTGAAGCAGAGATGGAAAGCCTGGTTGCACCTAGTAAACTACACCCTCTTAGCGGTAGGCAGACCGATAACCGTGATTTGTTCTAAGTATTCTTATTTGCGGAAAATGATGATCGATGGTAAATGTGGCGTGAGTGTTGAAAATGGTGATAGTGTGACTCAAACTAAATCTATTCGCCTGCTGAATAGCGATCGCAAATTAGCAGAACTGATGAACAAAGCATCTCGAAAATATTTGCAATCAAATTTTACGCCGCCAATTATTGCAAGCCAATATTTTTGTGTGCTACAACATTCTAGTCTGTCGTCTATAATCTAAACTGTTTCAATCAGCACAAATTTGATAAAATGTCCGACAGGATTACAAAACTTAGTTTTTAGAATTTAATAACTGAAATTTTCAATGAGGAGCAGGGCTTTGATGGTCTTATTGATCTCGGTCCCTCCACCGCAACCTTCTGGTGATCTTTTTCGATCAAAATTGAGGAGGCCGAAGTGCAGAGAAGGTGTGACCGAAATCGGAATCGTTCTAAGCGTAGAGCTATATATTGTCCAGTACATAACTGCTACATGGATAGCATGAGTCAGAAATACAGTTTATTTGCTGAGAGACCTGGACAACTACAGGAGAGAGGCATCAGACGAAAAGAAGCTCTGATGTTAATCGCAGCCAAAACCGCAGTTCCTTTAGAGGGTGAGTGGTTAGAGGCGTTTTGGTGTGAAGATTGCCAAGAAACTAAATGGTATCACGTCCGTAAACGTGAATCTGTATATCATTTATCATTAGCACCAACAGAACTTTGGCAACAGGCAACAGGAGTAATTGATCCCCATCGTAACCCTTCTGTCAGTGAGTTCACATTCAAGCAGTCTCGTGTTGTCGGTGGTAACAACATCAGAGATTTTTGGATTAATAACAACTAATCAGGGTTTACTGTTAATAGGATAATATAAATATTATTAAAGCTGGTAAAAGTTTGATGAAGGTTTCATCAAAGTTTTAGATTAAAGACAATATCGAGTCCCTCTTTGCCAATGACGAGACCATTTTTGTCGCAGGACATCCCGATATTCGTGTCGTCCCCGATGTTCTCGTGGCGTTGCCCATTAAAAACATGGTTCATTGATCATTGCCTAAGTCCTCGTTTGAGTATTCGGTTTGAACTAATAGCGTCAACTCTAATTTATTTAGGGAATATGTCAATCAATCGCTCTCTATTCCTGAATTAGAATCTTTAGGAGAAGCTTTATTAGATTTTACAAATATGTCAGATTTAGAAAAATGGTTACAAGATAATCAATAACTCAGAGGATATCTGAGAAGTAAAAAAGCCCACATAACGGTATCCTCTCAGTAGAGAAAACACTTCAGTAGGACAGCTTTAAGAGAGCTATGAATCCATAAAAATGCGTGAGCATGACAGGGAGCAGGTAGCAAGGGGCAGGGAGCAGGTAGCAAGGAGCAAGGAGAAGTTAATAACCCAATCACCAATCACTAATCACCAGTCACCAATCACCAATCACCATTCCCCAAACTGGGATATTACAATTTTCTTATATGTATCAATATTCACCGCCTTTATCACCCCGGGAAGTTCTACCCACCATGTATGACTTACCGAGCGAAGACCCAGAGGAGCCTGGTTTGCCGTACGAATTTCACTTACTACAACCAGAGTTACTGCGGCTGACCTTTCGCCCTCCCACCTATAAAGAAGATCAGGTGTTCACAGCCAGTGACCTAAATTTATATTATGACTCCCGACACCCCCAATGGTATAAACGTCCAGATTGGTTTGCTGTCTTGGGAGTATCCAGGCTCTATGATGGCCAAGATTTAAGGTTAAGTTATGTAACATGGCAGGAGGGAATTTACCCCTTTGTGGTAGTCGAATTACTCTCACCAGGGACAGAAAAAGAAGACCTAGGGCGCAGTTTCAGGGAAGTGAACCAACCGCCTAATAAGTGGACGGTGTATGAAAGGATGTTAAGGATTCCCTATTACATAGTATTTAATCGCTACACAGATGAGTTACAAGCCTTTGGGTTAGTAGTGAATGAATATCAAGAGTTAAGCCCCCAAGGGGTGGGAATATGGCTCAAAGAAGCCGAGTTAGGTTTAGGACTATGGGAGGGGATTTATCAAGGGGTACATCGCCGCTGGTTGCGGTGGTATGACGGGGAGGGGAATTGGATTCCTACACCTGTAGAACAGGAACGCCAACGATCTGAACAAGAACGCCAACGGGCAGAATTAGCCCAGCAACAAGTAGAACAGGAACGCCAACGGGCAGAATTAGCCCAGCAACAAGTAGAACAAGAACGCCAACGGGCAGAACAGGAACGCCAACGGGCAGAACGTCTGGCGGCTCACCTACGGAGTTTAGGGATTAACCCACACGACATAGAGCTAGGCTAAGGAATGTTAACAGGCGATCGCTCAACCATGTGTATGATAACTAAAGTGATCGCTTTACACTGGTATTTGAGCAGAAGATATCAACCCTATTGCCATTTGTGCCAATTTTGCAGGGTGGAAACAGGGAAGAGAAATTACGCCAAGCAATAAGAGAGTTAAGACAGGATGAGCAACTGCAAGAGTTAGAACCGTTATTGTCATTTTTTGCTAGTTTTGTATGAGAGACTGTATGAATACAGAGAATATACCTGCAAAAATAATAACAGGCGAGTTATTGGATGATATTACCCAACGGCTAGTTTCTGCCCTGAATCCAGAACAGGTAATTTTATTTGGTTCCTATGCTTATGGTGAACCTACGGAAGATAGTGATGTTGATTTGTTAGTGATTATCTCCGATTCCAATGAACCCCGCTATCGTCGGGCGCGTCAAGCATATAAAGCCCTCCATGGGATTGGTATACCAAAAGATATTCTGGTTATGACCCGTGCAGAAGTAGAAAGAAAGTCCACCGTAGCAAGTTCATTAGTTAGTCAGGCACTCAGTCAAGGTAAAATCCTTTATGGATAGTCCTAAGGATGAGGAGGTTAGGCAGTGGATAATTAAAAGTCAGCGAGATATTAAGGTTGCCCGCATACTCATTGAAAATGAAGTATCATTATTAGATGCTGTTGTTTATCATTGTCAACAGAGTGCCGAGAAAGCATTAAAAGCTTATTTGACATATCAAGATTTAGTATTTAAGAAAACCCATGATCTGGGTGTTTTAGTAGAGATGTGTTCAGTTTTTGAACCACATTTTCAGGATTTGGAAGATATGGCGGACACTCTAACACCTTACGCCACCGAATTTCGCTACCCAGGGGACATAATTGAGCCGGAAAGGTATGAAGCTGAAGAAGCCTTGCAGATGGCTGCGACAGTGCTAGAGTTTGTAATTAAATTATTACCAAATAAATTCAGCCCCTAGCCGGAGTGAGTGGCGATCGCGGTTTATTGGTGAGAATTTGTACCAATTTTGCAGGGTGGAAATAGGGAAAAGAAATTACGCCAAGCGGTGAGAGAGTTAAGACAGAATGAGCAACTGCAAGAGTTAGAACCGTTATTATCATTTTTTGCTAGTTTTGTATTGGATATTCCCTTAGTTCAACAAATCATGAGGTGGGACATGACAGTATTAAGAGAATCACCCTGGTATGAGGAAATATTGAAAGAGGGATTACAGCAGGGGGAAAACAGGGATTACAACAGGGATTACAACAGGGGCGACAACAGGGGCGACTTGAAGGGGAAACCCAATTAGTTGTTATACGTCTGTTACAGCGTCGCTTGAGAACCTTGGATGATACACTCAAACAGCAAATTCAGATGCTACCAGTAGAGCAACACAAAAATTTAACATGACAATTTTGCACGAATTGAAAGAGAAAATAATCAACCGCAAAGCCGTTATCGGTGTTATTGGACTGGGTTATGTAGGCTTGCCTTTTGCAGTGGAAAAAGCAAAGGTGGGATTTCAGGTGATTGGTATTGAGCAAAATCCTGTGAGAGCCGAAAGAGTAAATAATGCTGATAATTATATTGGTGATGTCAAAGATGATGACCTCAAACAAGTAGTTAGTGATGGGAAACTCAAAGCAGTCACAGGATTTGGTGTTGTACCAGAAATAGATGTACTAGTAATTTGTGTTCCCACACCCTTAACAAAAAACCTCACACCAGACTTAAGCTATGTGGAAGGTGTCACTAAAGGCATTGCTAAATGGTTGAGACCGGGGCAATTAGTTACTTTAGAATCTACGACTTATCCCGGAACAACTGATGAAATTATGCGCCCGTTGTTAGAGGAGACAGGACTTAGACAAGGAGTAGACTTCTTTCTCGCCCATTCACCAGAAAGGGTAGACCCTGGTAATAAACGCTATACCACCAAGAATACTAATAAAGTTGTTGGAGCTTCTGACCCTAATTCTCTGACAGTCGCTAAGTTGTTTTATGAGCAAACCATTGACCATGTTGTGCCGGTAAATAGTGCTAAAGCAGCAGAGTTAGTCAAAGTGTTTGAAAATACTTTCCGCGCTGTGAATATTGCCTTAGTGAATGAACTGGCTTTATTGTGCGATCGCATGGGTATAGATGTCTGGGAAGTATTAGATGCCGCCAACACTAAACCCTTTGGGATTATGCCCTTTTATCCTGGTCCAGGGGTAGGTGGACACTGTATCCCCATTGACCCGCACTATTTAGAATGGAAGGCGTATCAACACTAAATTGGTTCCCTAATTTTTGGCAGCATCCCGAAAATGCACGACCTTACCCCCCAGACGTGTGGTCAGTTTATTCTTCTGTACAGCAAGGAAGTACCTCGCCGATGTGGGAGAAGATGCCCATCCTACTACAAGAATCTATTTATTTCCGCCGGACTGCCTTGTTATGTCCAAAGTCCTACCAATTTAAGAGATTGAATTATCTGTTTAGATCGGTTATTTCGATTCAGTTGCGTCTAGGAATCACCGCTTTTTGGAAGTTTGACGCGTATACTATTAAATTAAGAGTGGTTAAGTTAACTTAACCTGAGTTCGGGATAAGGAAAGGGACAGGTGTCCTTAATATTTGGCTCTTATAGGAGGCTATTTGTAAATGATTTTGAAGTAATCATAGACTATGTAGCGATCGCCTGACTTTTCCTTCTTTACATTTCTTTAGAAACAGCCTCTAAACGTCGCCCTCATTTTTATAGTTTGATTGTCTCTGGACAAATGTCTAGGTCAAAGGTGAAATACTCTGTATATGAACAAAGAATGTATTAATCTGCATATAACTTTAACGCCATTTCGTAATGAAAGTCGCCTCCTCAAAGAAACCTCTAGTTTACTCAAGGCCGAAGAATTAAAAAAAATCTTAATTGTTGCCCTATATGAGGATAAATTACAAGAATTTGAAACAATAGATGCTCGACGATCAGTGTGGCGAGTCAAGCTGAAATCTCGTAGTTGGTCTAAAAGCTTATGGGTACAAATACTGAAATACTTAGAGTTTGGGTGGCGTGTATCCAGGTTTGCTACAGCTAACCAAGTAAACATAGTGAATGTTCACTCTCTGGGTTTACTACCCTTGGGGGTATGGCTAAAATTGAAATTAGGAGCCAAGCTCATCTATGATGCCCATGAACTAGAAACAGAAACCGCAGGCGCTAAAAGTATCCGCAAAGCCCTCAGCCAATTGACTGAAAAACTATTAATTCCCTATGTTGACCTCACCATTGTAGTGGGCAATAAAATCAAAGAATTTTATCAAGGA
>NZ_JACJPT010000155.1:0-9665 GCF_014696195.1 Sphaerospermopsis sp. FACHB-1094
GCGTCTGGCTAAGGCGTGAAAGTCTACTGAGGGATAACTGCTCCCATGCTCCCGTTGAAGTAGAAAGTAAAGTCTAGTTTTGTCTAGGTTTTATATAGCAGAGTGCGGAATGTGGGTTACAAACTTAATATTACATTTTTAAACATCATAATCAAAAAATAAACAAGGGTAGGCTAATTGCCTACCCTATTTATCGTCCATTTCAGGATTGACTTACACCAAACCGCCAGCAGCTTGAAAACGAGCGCGTGCGCGTTTAAAGGCTTGTGTGGCTTGGATTTGAGCTTGTCTATCCCCTGCGGGAACTTGGTTTAATTTGGTTTGTGCTTGGTTGAAAGCTGTGCGGGCTTCTTCTAGATTAATAGCGTCCCCACGTTCAGCACCATTCACCAGAACGGTAACTTCATCTTCATCAACTTCAGCAAAACCACCCAAAAGAGCGATCGCTTGCCAGTTAGCAGTTTTGTTGGCACGAACCCGCATTACACCTGTATCCAATGCTGTCAACATGGGAGCGTGTCCACTTAAAACACCCAACTGACCAGTAGTGCTAGGTAAAATTACTTCATCAGCGGGAGCATCCCAAACAGTTTTGTCTGGGGAAATTACACGAACGGTCAGAGTCATATTCTTTTAGTTTCTACTTAATTATTGGTGATTGGTAATTGGTAATTGGTAGTTGGGAGAATTTCTTACCCATTACCCATTACCCATTACCCATTACCTATTAACCTTTGAGCTTTTGGGCTTTAGCGATCGCTTCGTTGATATCGCCTACCAAGTAGAAAGCTTGCTCTGGCAGATCATCCAATTCACCAGATAAAATTCTTTGGAAACCTTTGATGGTGTCTTCCAATTTCACATATTTACCAGGAGAACCGGTAAATACTTCTGCTACGAAGAAGGGCTGAGACAAGAAACGCTCAATCTTACGAGCGCGTGCTACGGTGAGACGGTCTTCTTCAGACAATTCATCTAGACCTAAGATAGCAATGATGTCTTGTAATTCTTTGTAACGTTGTAAGGTAGACTGAACAGCACGTGCAGTATCATAGTGTTCTTTACCTACAATATTGGGTTGCAACATTGTGGAAGTAGAACCCAGAGGATCTACCGCAGGGTAAATACCTTTAGCTGCCAAACCACGAGACAATACTGTTGTACCGTCCAAGTGAGCGAAGGTTGTAGCAGGTGCGGGGTCGGTCAAGTCGTCCGCAGGTACATATACAGCTTGAATAGAAGTAATAGAACCTTCGGTTGTGGAGGTAATACGCTCTTGTAGCGCACCTACGTCAGTACCGAGAGTGGGCTGATATCCTACCGCAGAAGGCATCCGTCCCAACAGCGCAGATACTTCAGAACCAGCTTGTACGAACCGGAAAATGTTGTCAACAAACAACAGTACGTCTTGCTTGTTCACATCACGGAAGTATTCAGCCATTGTCAAACCAGACAAACCAACCCGCATTCTAGCTCCGGGTGGTTCGTTCATTTGACCATAAACGAGAGCAATTTTAGATTCGTTGAGGTTATCTTTGTTAATAACCCCAGATTCGATCATTTCGTTGTAGAGGTCATTACCTTCGCGGGTTCTTTCACCTACACCAGCGAATACAGACACACCACCGTGTTGAGTAGCGATGTTGTTGATCAATTCCATCATGATCACGGTTTTACCAACACCAGCACCGCCGAACAGACCGATTTTACCACCACGACGGTAGGGAGTTAACAAGTCCACAACCTTGATCCCGGTTTCAAACACAGAAGGTTTGGTTTCCAATTCTGTGAGTTTGGGAGCTTCGCGGTGAATGGGTAAAGTTTCGGAGTTGTTTACAGGACCTTGGTTGTCTACTGGTTCGCCTAAAACGTTAAAAATACGTCCTAATGTAGCCTTACCTACGGGTACGCTGATGGGTGCGCCGGTGTCAACAACTTCTAAACCACGGGTTAAACCGTCGGTGCTGCTCATCGCAACGGCTCTAACTTGGTTATCGCCTAAAAGCTGCTGTACTTCAACGGTGAGGTTGATTTCTTGTCCAGCTTCGTTAGTGCCTTTGATGGTCAAAGCGTTGTAGATTTGGGGTAGTTTACCGCCGGGGAACTTAACGTCTACAACCGGACCAATTACTTGGGTAATGTAACCTATGTTTGTTTTTTCTGCGGTGGTGACCATGCTGCGCCTAATGAATGAAGCTATTTTTCAGAGTTGGTCTTCAAAGACCTAAGATCAAGCAATATCATCTTTTAGGTTAGCACTGAATGATCCCATCTTTGCCTTAAATTCATTATTAAAACTAGATCCAAAAGTAGATCCCCGACTTCTTGAAGGAGTAGGTGATCTGGGCTGCATTAGTAAATTTTAAAATGCGATAGCCGAAGGCTTAAGCTTCGCTTATCGCCTACGGCGGGCGTTTCGCCATCGCCATTCACCCAAGAATGTTAAATTAATATATCTGTATTATTCAATAACAATATAAATATAAATGACTCGTTTTATACGTAGGTGTTTAGCAATGCTAAACCCTTATATTAGTAAGAGCCAAAGAGTGTTAAATGAATATTCCTTGTCAGAATCAGAATGTCCAGGATTAGAGGATGAACAGGATGATTTAAGTAGGATGCGTTAAATATTAAATATATGTGATATGTTTATGATGTAGTTTGACACAGCTTACAACTAAAATCCTCACACCCACAAAAACCATCCTGTAAATCCTTAAATCCTGGTTATCCTGATTCTGACAAAAACGCGAACAGAGAATATGGGGGGGGTTGACAAAATATTTTAGACTTGTTATGATTATAGAGATAAGGAAGAACTATAATTAAAAATTATTAGATAGGGGTTTAGCATTGCTAAACCCTTATATATTTGGAGTTTTATTAATCATGACAACTCAAACAGAAATAATCAATCAATTAAAAGTCCTAGAAACACTGTCTCAACAAGGAGGATATAGTGATATTTTAGCTTCATCACTTAGAAAAATTATTCATCAAGAAAGAGAACATATTAAACAGCAAATCAGAGAATTAGAAACAGATTTGCAAGTATTTGAACAACAGTATCAATTCTCATCTGCGGAGTTTTATCAGCAATTTAAAGCAGGTCAATTAGGAGATGAAGTAGATTTTGTGGAATGGAGTGCTTTTTATCAAATGTGGTCTGATTTACAAAGTCGTTTAGCGTTACTTCAATCTTAATTTGAATATGATTGTTGAGGATTATTTTACAGAAATAAAAGCTAAACTAATTACCAGTTCGATAATTGCTCAAATTGATATTGTCAAAGAAAGAGCATTATCTGATCAAGGTTATTTTCGGGCAAGATTGAATTTAACGAATGGTGACTTTTTAGAAGTGGTGGAATTTTTTAAAGTACAGGGAGATAAATGTATTACAGAAACCTATCGCTATCAATGGATGGATGGTACTAGAACCCAGTTAAGAAAAAGATGGGATAATGTAGAGCATTTTCCCAACTTACCAACTTTTCCTCATCATGTCCATATCGAGCAAGAAACTAATGTTTATGCAAGTATTTGTCGGAATATTCTAGAAATAATTGCTAGAAATAATTGATTTAATTAGTCAAGAAATAAATTTTTGATTTTGGGATTTAAACCTACCTGCAATAAATTCTCGCTTTTGCAGATGTTTGGTTTTGCGTTGAGTAACTCTTTCTCTCCACATCTGGAAACTAGAAGATTTCATTTCTCTTCTCATCAAGGCAATTACCTGTTTTTCTAAAAGTCCAAATTGTGCTTCTATAGCTTCAAATGGGGTTCTATCTTCCCAAGCCATTTCGATAATACGATCTATAGTTTCAGTGTTTAAGTCAGGTAATTTCATAAGTTGACAGATGTAGAGAACTAAACAAAAATCTTATTTTAGTATATTTGGTATATGTTGATCATACATGATCAAGTAATAGACATCTCCATAATAGAATGTATTAATTTGTAATATGTTGTAGGGGCGAAGCTTATGGGCGATAATTTAACGGAAAAATCAGACATCTAGATATCCCATAAGCTTCGCCCTGCCCCCATAAATAAGTTCCATAATTTCTTTTCTGGAGATGTCTAATGAAACAACTGGTAAAAATACGATTTTGAGATCCGATCGCTCCCAACTGCCTCAATTGCCTTAAAATAAGAGTATGTCGCCTCATACCTACTGCTTATGAACTTCTCGTCAGCACGTCAATATTTTTACCAAGAAATCCAGCAACCTGACGAGTCTATCAACCTGGCCAGGGCTGCTTTATATATCGCCCAGGAAGAATATCCCAATCTTGATCCAGAAGAATACTTAAACGCCCTAGATACAATGGCAACAGATTTAGAGGAGCGTTTACCATCTTCCCGCTATCCGCTGCGGATGATTCAAAGTATAAACCAGTATTTATACGATGAATTAGGTTTTACAGGTAATAAAATTGATTATTATGATCCGCGTAATAGTTTTTTTAATGATGTCATAGAACGCAAAACCGGGATTCCTATTACTTTAGCGTTAGTTTACATGGAGGTAGGAAAACGCATTGACTTTCCAATGGTGGGCATAGGAATGCCTGGACATTTTTTAATCCGTCCCGATATTGCAGACATTGAGATTTTTGTGGATGCTTTTAATGGTGGTGAGGTGATGTTTCCTCAAGACTGTCAAGAAAGACTATCTCAAATTTATCAGCAATCGGTGACATTACAACCAGAATTTTTAGCTGTGGTTAGTAAGCGGCAGTTTTTGGCGAGGATGCTCACAAATTTGAAGTATATTTATTTAAATCGCCAAGATTTACAAAAAACCCTGTCTGTGGTAGAAAGAATTTTGTTGTTGTTTCCTGGTGTGAGTTTAGAATTAAGAGACAGAGGTTTGCTTTATTATCAACTTGGTTACTTTACCCAAGCAGTAGAGGATCTGCAAATTTATTTAACTAAAGTTCCTGAAGCCGAAGATGCTAATGTAATTCGGCAATTACTAAGTAAGTTGGATAGTTGACAGTTGATAGTTGATAGTTGATAATTCTTAACAAAGAATAAATATGGGATTTTTCTCAACTTCTGGACTAAATCTAATCAGTGAGTGTTTCAAAATATACATATTTTTGTTAACACATAAACGTTATTTTTAATACGAAAAGATAAGTAAATATACTATTGCGTTTTCTGTCCCATCAGCATACTATGTAGCGCAATAAGTTTTTGTTATCTAAACCATCATGAAATCTATTCTGCAAACCTACATAGAGAAAGAGATATGGTTGTTAATCAGAGATAAATGGTATTTGGCAACAATTATCGGGGTTGTAGATGACTTATTGTGGTTTAAACACAGAACGCACAACAAAGAGACAGAAGAAGATACTTTGTGGGAAATGGTGGTGAAAATCAGTGAAGTCATTGCTATTGATAAAGTGATATCTGTGATGAGTAGAAAACCAGATGTATTTATGTCTAGGTTATTGGAAGCAGATAACACGATACATAATAATCAACAGGAACATGAACAATAATCAGCTAATTATGTAAGGAGTCAAGAGTCAGGAGTTGCTTTCCTTCCTTCCTTCCTATACCCTATTCTCACTGATAACTGATAATTGTAAAACTCAGAAAACTTGCGTCATTAGTTACTAGATAAATTATTCCCAAGTGTGATAGTTTTGGTAAATTTACGCCAAAGCGATCGCACTACTTTTTTTTGTTGAATTGAGTGTAGAATAATAAAAGCCAAAAATGTGTAAGCTAACCAAAAATGTAAACTTCTACCAATTTCCACCATTGCTGAATTTTGGGGAAACATATCAGGTAAAAGAATACCAAAAATTTTAACATTATTACTTTTAAAAGAATTAGAAAGTAAGAAACCCGTAACAGGAACAACCCACATAAAGATATACAAACTGGTATGAAGGGCGACAGTTTGAAACCATTCGGTAGTGAATTTAGGAAATTTTTTTGTATATTTGCGCCACCAAACCCGCAACAATACTAAAATTCTCCAAGTGAGAATGGCCATTGTTAAAGCGCCAATTGATTTATGAAAATCATAAAGAGAAGGACGAATAAAAACCTCTCTTGGCAACCTGGACATAATTGTACCAGTTAAAAATAGGATTAAATAACCAACTGACATCCACCAATGGATAGACATGAGGTTTTTAAATGCGGAATTTTGTCTAGGTTTTGAGGGTGTATTAGTTGAAATCATATATTATGATTGATTTTTATCTATGATTGTGAAAATTTGTAAATTTAGTTTAGCAAGGATTTAAGTTATACGCTTGTATTTTGGGTTAAGGTAGATTGAAGGTAGTGGAAAATCTCGCTAGGTAGGTATCTACTATAAAAAACTTACATCTTCATATAAATCATTCATATTTCCCTGAAAATTAATACTTTGCAATTCAAAAGATGATTCTTGATAAGATTGTAAAATCCATAAACCTTGATCATTACGTCGGAAACGATCTACTTGAGGTTTTTTGACATCAATTAAAACATATTCTTGTAAAGTTTCGATATTTTGATAGTCTTTAAATTTATCACCCCGATCAAATGCTTCTGTAGAATCAGATAATATTTCAATAATTAAACATGGGAATTTTTTATAATTTAATAATCCTTTATCTCTTTCATCACAAGTAACCATCACATCAGGATAGTAAAAACGATTGATGGTTTCTATTCTGGTTTTCATGTCAGTAAAAAAAACTCGACATCCACTACCACGAATGTGATTCCGAATGAGAGTAAAAATATTACCTGTTACTGTAATATGAGGATCTGACGCACCAGCCATTGCGTAGATGTAACCGTTGATGTATTCATGTTTGACGGGGCTTTTTTCTTCCAGTGCTAAATATTGTTCGGGAGTGATGTAAATATCGTGATTTGCGATCATATATTAAAATGGGTTTAGTACATATTTTTATGTTTTATTATAATAGATTTATTGCCAATTTTGTCAAAATACTGATTTTAGGACTCAAGATTATGTATTTTTGAGTTAAAAGAGTTTTAGGAAGGCACATAATGTCACCATAAAGGTAGATAAGGTATGGTATACAGCTTTACATTTCCCGAAGAGATTATTGATAGCATCCAGGAAAGGATAGAAGTTCTGGAAAGATGCTTAAATGATCCTAACCCGCAAGATGAAAAAATGGCGGAGATACTTGAGTTGGTTAATATTCAGGAAATATCTGTTATTCAACTACAGGAGGAATTGTTAAAGTTAATTGAAAAATTCATTAGAGTAAGAAAAATATCTCAGGTAATTCTTGAAAAATCAAGCAATGGTGAACACCCTTTTAATCAATTGTTATTATCTATAAAACAGTATTTTATGATGAAAGAAATTATAGATTCTGATTCATTCCTAATCATAAATGGAGAAAGTCTCAAAAAAATGACTATAGGTTTTGTAGAAATTTATAATCAATATAAATTTCAAAGAGAAACTCTAGATAAGGTTTTTTTAAAACTGTGTGAATCTGAAATATACATTTGGATTGAATCTTTAAAGCACTTATTACAATCACTTATCAAGGCTTGTTTAAGGACAAATGTATTCACGGAAAAAGAAATTAATGCTTTTAACTTAGGAGATATAACACCTCAAGAATCAGAAGCCATGTTAATTTCTTTAGCATCTACAAAAAAATGGGATTATGTGTATAGAAAACTGGCATAATCCTAAATTCATTAATAAAGAAGATGTATTAAGTATACATAAAAAACAGATTAACCTATATGGTGGATCAGATGGTATCCGCGATGAAGGTTTATTAGATTCTGCAATTTACCAACCTCAAGCAAGTTTTGGAGGTGAATTATTACATCCAACAATTTATGAACAAGCAGCAGCTTATTTATTTCACATTTGTAAAAATCATGCTTTTGTAGATGGTAATAAACGCACAGCTTTTGATGTGATGGTGACGTTTTTAAATATCAATGATTATGATTTGAATATGACACCAGAGGAAGCATATCAATTAACAATGCAGGTTGCTGATAATAAAGTGAGTAAGGAAGATTTGATAGAAATATTGAGAGATTGTATTATAGAATTATTTTAACAGATGATTCTTGATAAGGTTGTAATATCCATAACCCTTGAAAATTAGAACGGAAAAAATCTACTTGAGGTTTTTACATCAAAAAACATATTACTTAAAGGCTAAGAGTAGTTAAATGAACACAGTCACCTTAAACCTAGATCCAATTATTCGCCTTACAGATGAACAATTTTACCAACTCTGTATGGCCAATAAAGATGTAAGCTTAGAACTAAATGCAGAAGGAGAGTTAATTATTGTGCCACCAGTAGGAGGAGAAAGCGGCCGTAGTGAAGCCGACTTAAATTTTAAAGTCAGTCTGTGGAATTACCAAACAAAATTAGGGATAGTATTTAGTTCCTCAACAATATTCCGACTTCCCAATGGTGCAAAACGTTCACCTGATGTTGCTTGGATAAAATTAGAACGCTGGGAAGCATTAACAGAAGAAGAACGAAAGAAATTTCCCCCACTTACACCAGACTTTATCATTGAACTGAGATCAGAAACCGATAGATTGAAAACTCTGCAAGAAAAAATGCAGGAATATATAGATAATGGTTTGCGTTTGGGTTGGTTAATTAACCCACAGGATAAAGAAGTAGAAATTTATAGAAGTGAAAAACCTGTAGAAATTGTCCAACTTTCTGCTGTACTTTCCGGGGAAGATGTTTTACCAGGGTTTGAATTACAAATTTGAAATCCACATTAAAGTCAACTGATTGTTAGATAAAACATTTGGTTGGGTTGCGCGTTGCTTAATCCAACCTACGATTATAATTTTAATTTTCTAAAACATTCATAAATTCTTCTACTGTTATTCCTGCTTTAGCAATAAGACTGCGTAAAGTACCCCGTGCTACTTGATTATGATTAGGGATAGAAAGAGTAGCAGGATGTCCTTCTTTGGTCATAATAATAGACTTCCGCGTTGACGAGAAACTTCCCAGCCAAGTTTTGTAAAAGTTTTAATAACCTCCGCAGGTTTTAATATTGGTACAGATGGCATTATATATAGGGTTTGCTGAATAAACCTAAAACCTTGATATATCAAAGGTTAGAGGCTGATAAACACAGAAATTAGTGCAAGGGTTTTGAAGGGTATACCGGAAAAAGTGTGCATTTTTGGGGATTTCAAGAGATGGCAAAGAAATTTTCAAATCTTCTCCTGACTCCTGACTCCTGACTCCTGACTCCTATGCCCTCACGGAAAGACTTTCTCAGCAACCCCTATATACTTCCACTTCACGAGTTATTACTGTTAAAGGCATCCCTTTTTCTAACCTAACTTCTAAACATTCCCTAATAGCTTCTTGAATATTTTCCTGTGCTTCTGCTTCAGTTATTCCTTGACTGACACAACCAGGAATAGAGGGACATTCAACAATAAACATCCCATCTTCATCTTGAAACATAGTAATGATAAATTTCATGATGTTTTTATTTGATTTATCAATTTAATTGTACTGTAAATGTGTTGGGTTGCGCGATGCTTAACCCAACCTTGTATCTTAGAGGTATGTTAGAGGAAGTGGTAGACCGTCCCAACCTTGGTCAGAAAAGACCGCTTCGTAGCAAGGATCACCACAACAATCT
>NZ_JACJPT010000156.1:0-9579 GCF_014696195.1 Sphaerospermopsis sp. FACHB-1094
GATTTCAAGAGATGGCAAAGAAATTTTCAAATCTCCTCCTGACTCCTGACTCCTGACTCCTGACTCCTATGCCCTCACGGAAAGACTTTCTCAGCAACCCCTAAAATACTATTATTATGCCTTGGTCAAGAATTATTAGTGGAATTATTGCGATCGCTCTAGCTTTATCTTCAACCCTTTTAGGTGGTTGGTACTTTACCATAGCTATGGCGATCGTTGTCTTTTTAGGTCAACAAGAATATTTTAATTTAGTTAGATCCAGAGGTATTGCTCCCGCAGCTAAAACTACTATAGTTGTCAGTTTAATTTTACTGGCTATTTGTACTCTCAATGCCAGTTTAGCGGATGCTATCATGCCCATAGCAGGAACTTTTATTTGTTTTTACCTGCTTTTTCAACCCAAATTTGCTACCATTGCTGATATTTCCGCTTCTATTATGGGGCTGTTTTATGTCGGTTATTTGCCGAGTTACTGGGTACGTTTGCGAAATCTCAATAGTACAAATATTATTAGTAATCTTCCCTTTGGTGGCTACTGGCCTGAAAACTGGAATCAAATTTTTACCCCAGAAAATATCACTGGTTTACCTGAAGGTTTAACATTTACAGTTTTAACTTTTTTATGTATTTGGGCTGCTGATATTGGTGCTTATTTTTTTGGTAAGTTTTTCGGTAAAACTCCTTTATCAAATATCAGTCCGAAAAAAACTGTAGAAGGGGCAATTTTTGGTATTAGCGGCAGTCTCATAGTAGCAGTAGCCGGTGCTTATTTTCTCCATTTTCCTTACTCTGTGATCTCTGGTTTAACTTTGGGTTTATTGATAGGTGTTGCTAGTCTTTTAGGCGATTTAACTGAATCTATGTTAAAACGAGATGCAGGAGTAAAAGATTCAGGACAATTGATACCCGGTCATGGTGGTATATTAGACCGGACTGATAGTTATATTTTTACCGCCCCTTTAGTTTACTATTTTGTCACACTCATTTTACCTTTGTTAAAGTGATAGTTGATAGTTGACAGTTGATAGTTGATAGGGAAACATCAAATTTATTACCCAGTCACCAGTCACCAATCACCAGTCACCAATCACCAATCACCAATCACCAATCACCAATCACCAATCACCAATCACCAATCACCAGTCACCAATCACCAGTCACCAATCACCAGTCACCAATCACCAATCACCACTTATCAATTGTCAATTATCAATTGTCAATTATCTATTATGGGTTGACGTTGATGCGTCCACGACATAAGATTTGGCTAGATTCCAAAGTTAATTCTTGGAGGTCAACGTCTGAACCAAGGTCTAAATTGTATCCAGGATTATTTTCTAAAATTGGTTCTTGATTATACAGAATTTTAATCTGTGTTAATTGTAGTTCTTGACTGTTCAGCAGTTCTAGACCTAAAGAAATTTCTAAAGATATAGGTTCTCTGTCAGTTGCTACAAGTCCATACAGTATTAAATGCTGATTGTCAAGTGTAATTTTCTGCCAACAAATAGGCTTGTATTTTTCCCATAATTCTGGTAATAGTTTAAACAGTACATCATTTAAGCCAGTTGATAATAATTCCGATGAAAGAGATTTATTCAGATCCCCTTCATCTACCACCAGTTCACCAACTACGGGAACTATTTCCAATAATTTAAGGGGTTTACCCCTGACTATGGAACCAATGTTTATCTGTATATTTTCAGCTGAAAGTTGAATGCGTGTAACATGGATACCCTGATAAACTACATTAGTAGCAAAAATAGATACCACAGGAATACAGCCAGAAAGGATTTGGCGATCGCTTGCTCCAATCTCTATATCAATCTGTGATACTTGAGTTAATTGTGTTTTTAGCCATAGCTTAATTGCCGTGGTTAGTGCTTGAGTAATTAACCTTATTTTCTTACTATTGGCGGATGGGGGGTTTTTATCTGTCATTGAACAAGGTTATTGCTTAGTATTTGATATTTGCTCAAAAATCACGAGATATTAAACAGTTCTTAACTGTAATGGTGATTGCTATTAACTGAGAAATGGCAAGATTCACTTTTAGGTATCAACTCCACAAAACTTGGAACAATTAATAATAAGTCTGAATTAACAAAGTATACAAAATTTATACATGGAGGCACGAGTACAAAAAATTATTTCTCAATGGGGTATAGCCTCACGTCGTGAAGCTGAGGAGATGATTAAGCAATCACGAGTGCAGATAAATGGGATTGTGGCACATTTAGGTCAAAAAGTCGATCCCCAACGAGACACTATTTGCATTGATGGTAAACCTATTTCTCACAGCGATCGCCCAGCTTTAATCTATTTGTTACTCAACAAACCCGCTGGAGTAGTTTCTACTTGTGATGATCCCCACGGTAGAACTACGGTTTTGGATCTATTACCCGAAAATTTACACAAGGGTACTGGTATTCACCCAGTGGGGCGTTTAGATGCTGACTCTACCGGAGCATTAATATTAACAAATGATGGAGACTTGACATTTTCGCTAACTCATCCCAGCCATAATATCTCTAAGACATATCATGTTGTGGTTAAAGGACATCCCCCAGAAACAGTTCTGAAGATGTGGCGTGAAGGTGTTGTACTAGAAGGTAAAAAAACACGACCTGCTAAAGTACGCTTAATTGAACGTTTGGACAACCAAAGCAAATTAGAAATAATTTTACAGGAGGGCAGAAATCGTCAGATTCGCCGTGTAGCTGAACAGTTAGGATATCCTGTGATCCAACTGCATCGCACTGCCATCGGTTCAATTCAAATACAAACACCAAAAGCTGGTTTTCTCGGTGTTGGTGACTATCGTCATCTCACCCCAGAAGAAATTATTTTTTTAAAGAATCAGTTCAGTAATAGACAACTAACAATGAACAATTGACCATTGCCTCTTCCTAAGAGTTAGAATCTTGAAAAACCGGAATTTTTGGCTTTTTTTACCTGGAAATCGGGGATTTTCAACCTTGAATAACACAATTATCAATTGTCAATTGTTAATTATCAATTGATAAAACGGATACCTAATTAATGATTAAGTTGAGTTAAGGAGTGGAATAAAAATTATGAAATTGAAATGGCTAAGAAAAAAAGATGAAAAACCCAGCAAACCATCAATAGAAGAACAACAGGCGGAAAAATTAGCACAAATGGGCGCTAAACTCGCGGTTTTGCGTCAACAAAAGGGTTTATCTATAGATGAAATTGTGTTAATCACCAGAATTCCTCGGCGACTATTAAACGCCATTGAAGTAGGTGATTTAAGCGATTTACCAGAACCTATTTACACTCAGGGTTTAATCAGGCAATTTGCTGATGCACTAGGGGTGAAGGGTGCTGAATTTGCCAGCCATTTTCCTCTCGGTTCTCAAAAAGTCAGTTTTCAACGCAATTGGCAACCCCAACCCTTTTTTCAACTGCGTCCTTTTCATCTGTACTTGCTTTACATTGTCGTCATAGTATGCTCTGTAACTAGTTTATCTCAGTTATTGAATCAAACCGCTTTAGAAGCAAACAATAGCCAAAATCAACTAAAGGCGGAGAAAAATGACGATTTAAAGCCTCAGAAACTGCAAGCCCAGGATTTAAAGGCAATTCCATCTGATATCAACAGTTCAGAAACTGAAACTGTAGAAATTGATGTTACCTTGCAGTCCTCATCTTGGGTTCGTATTGTCGCTGATGGTAAAACCGAGTTTGAGGGAGTTCTACCAAAAGGATCTCACCGCAAATGGAAAGCTGCTGAAGAACTGACCGTAAAAACTGACAATGCTGGGGGTGTGTTGATGAGCGTTAATCAGCAACAACCTAAACAAATGGGACAACCGGGGAAATTTCAGGAAGTCAGGATTGCCGCTAAGGTCAGGTCTTGAAACGTCGTGCGCCAGTAGGGATAGGTTAACCAAGTATTAAATTTATCAGTGGCATACAACACAATATAGAAAACATTGCTGTTATCTGCCAATATCATCTACTACACATAACTAAAAATAGCTATGTTTCCTTGAGACTGCTAATTAGGTTAAACCAACCCCTACTAACCATGAAGTTTTGAGTACGGAATGCAGGTTTCAGCTTTATACTACGCACCCAGAAAAAGTTAATCAGGAAAAGTTAATCATCAACTTATGGGAGCGCGTCCATAAAGATTGGTGAGAATTTTCAAGCGATCGCTTAATTCCTTAGTCAAAACCTCTTGCTGATAACGCCATTCCCAATTACCCTCAGCCGTACTGGGATAATTCATTCTGGCTTGAGTTCCCAATCCCAAAACATCCTGTAAAGGAATAATCGCTTGATTAGCGATGGAACTCAAAGCTAAACGAATTAAATCCCAGTGTATACCATCAGGGCTAATATTTCCCAAATATAACAATAAATTTTGCTTTTCGTAATCATTCGTAGTATTGAACCAGCCTAGAGTCGTATCATTGTCGTGAGTGCCAGTGTAAACTACTGCATTACGTGGGTAATTAAAAGGTAAAAACGGATTACCAGGATCTGAACCAAAGGCAAATTGTAATACCTTCATCCCCGGAAACTCAAATTGATCTCGTAGTGCTTCCACTTCTTCTGTAATAATCCCCAAATCTTCGGCTAAAATCGGTAATTTGCCCAGTTTTTGTTTAATAACTGCAAAAAATTCTACCCCTGGCGCTTTGATCCATTCTCCATTGATGGCGGTTTCTTCTCCTTGGGGTACAGCCCAATAAGCCTCAAACCCTCGGAAATGGTCAATCCGAATGATATCAACATAATCCAGCATAGCCTCAAAACGTTGCACCCACCATTTAAAGTCCTGCTTTTGCAACTTTTCCCAGTTGTAAACCGGGTTGCCCCATAATTGACCAGTGGCGCTAAAATAATCTGGTGGAACTCCTGCCATTAAAGCCGCTGCACCTGTTTCTTCATCCAAAGCAAAAAATTCAGGATTTGCCCATACATCAGCACTATCATGAGCTACGTAAATGGGGATATCACCAATAATATCTACACCATTTTGATTAGCGTAATTCTTGAGTTCTGACCATTGACGGAAAAACTCATATTGGATGAACTTGTAATAAAATATTTCTTGTGTTAACCCTTGTTCCATCCGGGCCAATGCTGCGGGTTCTCTTTTTGCCAGTTCTAGTTCCCAAGTGTACCAACTAGCTCCATTGTGGGCATCTTTGAGCGCCATAAACAAAGCATAGTTATCCAGCCAATAGCCTCTGGTGTTGCAAAAAGTGTGAAAAGCTTTTCTTTGGATAGCGGTGGCGTGATGTTTAAAATTTTCGCAAGCTTTTTTGAGCAGATTGGTTTTAATGGGAATAACTCGCTCAAAATCCACTTTATCAGCCGGAAATGCTGGTAAATTCGCAAAATCTGCTTCAGATAACAAACCCTCATCTACCAGCTTATCTGGACTAATCAGCAGGTGATTTCCTGCCATTGCTGAGTAGCACATATAAGGAGAATTACCATAACCAGTAGGTCCTAAAGGTAAAACTTGCCAATATTGCTGGTAGCTATCTTTGAGAAAATCAATAAAACGATAAGCTTTATCCCCTAAATCCCCAATGCCGAAACGACTGGGGAAACAAGTTGGATGCAGTAAAATTCCGCTTGATCTAGGAAAAGGCATAGTTAATGGTGAATGTGAGTAGATTGTTGATGAGGACTTACACAAATGTTACATTTAATTGATTTTTTAGGGACACTAAATTAAAAATATGTTGATTCTTAACAATAACAACAGAAATCCTGCTCCTACCGTTGATATTATTATTGAATTAATTGATCGACCTCATCGCCCGATCATTCTGATTGAAAGACATAATGAACCTTTAGGATGGGCTATTCCCGGAGGGTTTGTAGATTATGGTGAACCTGTGGAAGTGTCAGCACGCAGGGAAGCCGAGGAAGAAATAGGTTTAAAAATAGAGTTAATTGAACAGTTTTTGGTTTATTCTGATCCTAGTCGTGATCCTCGTCAACATACAATTAGTATTGTATTTTTGGCAACTGCGACGGGTGAACCTGTTGCGGGTGATGATGCTAAGGGTGTAGGTGTTTTTGAGCCTTGGTGTGTACCGATTAACTTATGTTTTGACCATGACCGGATTTTGCGGGATTATTTCCGGTATCGGAATTATGGGATTCGTCCCCGGTTGGGATTAGAGAAATGAGCAAGTCCTAAGTTGACAATTTCATAGACAAAACTATACTTGTATTGACAAAAATCAATATATTTTTAGGAAAAAATCAACTACTTGATATATAATACGGTGATATCAAGTATTGAATTGAGACTATTGCCGACGCGAAAACCAAGTAATGATGGTGGTAGTCTTTTTCAGAAACTTAATTGGAACACAATCGCGTCTGGCTAAGGCGTGAAAGTCTACTGAGGGATAACTGCTCCCATGCTCCCGTTGAAGTAGAAAGTAAAGTCTAGTTTTGTCTAGGTTTTATATAGCAGCTACTCATCGGATAATAGTTCCAACAAGCATCAACAAATATTGTAAAATATCATGCTGTGTAAGAATTCAGGATACAGAATACAGGATTCCTGAATTCTGATTCCTGACTTCTTACCATACTGTTTTATACTCAATTCTCTCCAGCCCTAAATAGGAGTATATATGGAGCCAATTATTGCTATAGTTTTAGCACTCATAGGTTATGCTTTAGGATCTGCAAAACTGGTTAATCAAGGTAATGAAGCTCTAGTTGAACGCTTGGGAAAATATCATCGAAAACTAAAACCAGGACTTAATTTCATTGTTCCCTTTCTTGATCAAATTGTTATGGAAGATACCACCAGGGAACAGATTTTAGATGTTAAGCCCCAGAATGTCATTACTAAAGATGGTATTTACATGGAAATAGATGCAGTCGTTTACTGGCGCATTGTCGAGATAGAAAAAAGCTTTTATGCAGTTGATGATTTGCAACAGGCACTTTCAAATTTAGCTACAACTACAGTGCGGGAAGTTATAGCCCAGAAAACTGTAGAGGAAGCTAATATGTCTAGGGCAGATATGGACAAAAGCATATTAGATCAATTAAATCCAACTTCACGGACTTGGGGAGTCGAAATTCTGCGGTTGGATTTTCAGCGAATTACACCCCCTGAAAGTGTACAGAAGTCAATGGAAGAGGAAAGAGCAGCAGAAATTAGAAAACGGGCGGTAATCGCTGCTGCTGAAGGTGAGAGACAAGCAGCTATTAAGAAAGCCGAAGGAACTAAGACTTCAATGGAAATTATTTCTGAAGCTATACGTTCCCATCCCGAAAGCAAAGATATTTTAAGATATCTTGTAGCTCAAGATTATGTACAAGCCAGCCAAAAATTGGGCGAAAGTAATAACGCTAAAATTGTGTTTGTAGATCCAGCTAATTCTACAGATATGTTTCAAGAATTAATTGCTGAATCTGTAACTAAAGAAGATGATGGTAAAACTTCTGGTAATGGTAAGAATTAGAGGCAAAAGGCAAAAGGCAAGAGGTAAAAGTAAATTAATTTTACCCAATCACCAATCACCAATCACCAATCACCAATCACCAATCACCAATCACCAATCACCAATCACCAATCACCAATCACCAATCACCAATCACCAATCACCTGTCGATAGATAGCATCAGCAACTAGGGAGACATCACGCATTTCGGCAACATCATGAACTCGGAGGATATCAGCACCATTAAAAATGGCAGCACAACAGGCCGCTGCTGTTCCCCAAACTCTGGCTTTTGGTTCTGGTTGATTTAAAATTTTGCCAATAAAACTTTTGCGGGATGCTCCCACTAATATGGGACACTTTAGGGTTGTGAATGTTGGCAAACTGCGAATAATTTCTAAATTCTGATCATAATTTTTGGCAAAACCAATACCCGGATCAATAATTATTTTTTCCTGTTGAATACCCGCTGTAATTGCGGCTTTTATTTGTTGAGATAAAAAACTATAAATTTCTCCCATCAAATCTTGATAATCTGTATGTTGTTGCATGGTTTGGGGAGTTCCCCGAATGTGCATTAACATGATTGGTACATCTAATTTGGCTACTGTTGGCAACATTTCTGGATCATAAGTACCACCAGAAATATCATTAACAATATCTGCCCCAGCTTCTACAGCAGCTTGAGCTACTTCTGCTCTAGTTGTGTCTACAGAAATAGGAATAGTAATTTTTGGTCTAATGACTTGCAAAACCGACAGCACCCGATCAAGTTCTTCTGTGAGGGTGATTTGTTCTGCTCCTGGTCTGGTTGATTGACCACCGATATCAATAATATCAGCACCAGCGTCTACCATTGTTTGCGCTTGAGCTAAAGCGGCTGAAGTTGTGTTAAATAGACCACCATCACTAAAACTGTCTGGGGTGACATTTAAAATTCCCATTAAATATGTCCGTTGTCCCCAAGTAAAACAACGTTCTCTAATAATTAATTGATTTGACATACAGGAGTCAGGAGTCAGGAGTCAAGAGTCAAGAGTCAAGAGTCAAGAGTCAGGAGTCAGGAGGCAGGAGGCAGGAGGCATTGGAAAATAAATCAACTTTTGCCTTTTGCCTTTTGCCTTTTGCCTTGGTTATTGATAATTGACAATTCTGGCAAAACTATCAGCTTCTAAACTTGCACCGCCGACGAGAGCGCCGTCAATTTCTGGTTGTGCCATGATTTCATCAATATTATTGGGCTTGACTGAGCCACCATATTGAATTGATACGTGAGGATTCGTCAGTTGATCACGAATTAAACCAATGACTCGATTTGCTTCTGTGGCTTCACAGGTGTCACCGGTACCAATCGCCCAAATTGGTTCATAAGCAATAATCAAGTTAGTTTGATCAACATCTACTAAGTCTTTTTCTAACTGGGTGCTAATCAGTTTTTCGGTTTCCCCTGCGTCTCGTTGCTGTTTGGTTTCACCAACACAGAGAATGGGTGTCAGTCCGTATTTTTGCGCTGCTTTGAGGCGCAGATTCACTGTTTCCTCTGTTTCGCCAAAATATTGTCGTCTTTCGCTGTGTCCAATGATGACATAGCGCACACCGATTTCTGTGAGCATGGGAGCAGCAATTTCACCCGTGTAGGCTCCATTTTCTTCCCAGTGAACGTTTTGTGCGCCCAAGTTTACACGGCTACCGTGTAAATATTTGGACATTACACTTAAATCTGTGAAGGGAGGACACAATATTACCTCTCTTTCTGAGGGTGTTTCCTCCAGGTGAGGCAGAAATCCGCTTAGGAAATTTTCTGATTCTGCCTGGGTTTTGAACATTTTCCAGTTGCCGGCAATAACTATTTTTCGCACAGGTGATTTTGTCAAGATGCTAACGCTACTAGATCAATTTTTAACTGTACTACTTTTTCGGACATTCCTTGTCTATCAGGAGAGGAAAGTGCTAGTGTTTCGCCCAAAGGCGTAATCGCTATAAGAGGATGTTTTAAAAGTCACTGAGAGTGTATCAAATATTTTTTACCCCTCCCTAACCCCTCACAGGGGTAGGTTTTTAATATTATCTGTTGAGGCAGGACTAGGAAGACAAGGAGGGAAAGTAGACAAGGAAGATT
>NZ_JACJPT010000157.1:0-9577 GCF_014696195.1 Sphaerospermopsis sp. FACHB-1094
GATTTCAAGAGATGGCAAAGAAATTTTCAAATCTCCTCCTGACTCCTGACTCCTGACTCCTGACTCCTATGCCCTCACGGAAAGACTTTCTCAGCAACCCCTACTTAACTAAATGTACATCAGAACGGTCTACTTCTTGCAGCAGATTCTCAATTGTACAACCAGATAGGGGTTCTCTCCAATTTGGGGCAATTTCTGCCAATGGGACTAGGACAAAAGCTCGCTCGTGCATCCGGGGATGGGGGATCTGGAGATTTGGCTCGTTTAAGATTAAGTCATCATACAACAATAAATCTAAATCTAAAGTTCTCGGTCCCCAATGTTCTCGACGCACACGACCAAATTTTTGTTCAATTGCTAACAAGCTGGTTAATAAAGCTTGTGGAGATATTTCTACTTGCAATATGGAACAGCCATTTAAATAATCTGGCTGTGGCGGTCCTACGGCTTTGGTTCTATACCAACTGGATTTTGCTTCGAGAATAATACCAGGGGTTTGGGCTAAAGTCTCTAAAGCGGCTGCTAAAGTTCTTTGGGGATCACCCATATTACTGCCGAGAGCGATCGCACTTCTGGCGAATTTTTTAGACATTCTTTTGCTGCTGAATGCTCTTGCTAGGAGGCAGGGGATCAGTTTTGCTGCATCAGCTACCAACTTTCTCCTATTTGGTAATAAGTCTTGATCTCCCTGAAATTATTTAATCATCTGCCAAAGCCAATGGAAATAACGGTTTGGCAAATAAATCAATTTTACCTGAATTAATTGATTATTTATAAGGTATGATGTTCTAACGCTATGAGCGCAACAACCCTAGCCTTTCGGCATCAATAATAAACTGAAGTAGCTCTGAGGAGAAACTGCTCTTGCCACTTGGGAATCATCATAAAAACGAGGAGTCCACAAACGAGGAGTCCACACCTGAAAACCTACCGCCAACTATGCTGGTGCAGGCAAGGCAGTTACTTAACCAGATGACGAGTTTATCATCTGGGATGGTTGCCAGTATTGTTAGGAGCGATAAACCTTTTTATCGTCGGTTCTGGTTTTGGACTGGCTTAGGTGTAGTCGGTTTAGGTGGCGGGATCATTGCCTGTAATTATGGAATTAGTGTAATAGACAGTTCTTTACCGGATAAATCACAACTGAATGCGGTAATACGAGAGCAAACACTTACTATTCAAGCCAGTGATGGAACTGTTCTCCAACAGCAAGGAGAAGCCACTAGGGAACAGCTAAAGCTAGAACAAATCCCAGAGAACTTAAAAAACGCTTTTATCGCTTCAGAAGACAGAAGATTTCAACAGCACAATGGGATAGATGCTCAAGGTATTCTTAGAGCAGTTGTGAATAATTTGCGATCGCAAGATGTGGTGGAAGGTGGTAGTACCATCACCCAACAAGTAGCAAGAATACTCTTTCTCACCCAAGAGCGCACCATCTGGCGCAAACTCAAGGAAGTGCGTCTGGCTCAGAAAATGGAACAAGAACTCAGTAAAGACCAAATTTTAGAGCGTTACCTAAATTTAGTTTATTTGGGTTCTGGTGCTTATGGTGTAGCAGATGCGGCTTGGGTCTATTTTAATAAATCCGTGGATCAACTGACTTTATCAGAAATGGCCACCATTGCCGGACTTGCTCCTGCTCCCAACACTTACGCCCCAAATAAAAATCCTCAAGCAGCTATGGCAAGGCGAAATCAAGTGTTACAGAGGATGCTGGAAAATGGCATAATTACACCAGAACAACAGCAAGCCGCTATTCAAGAACCACTCACAGTTAATAGCAATTTACCGAGACGCTTTCAAGTTGAGTTTCCTTACTTTACTTCCTACATTCAGCAGGAATTACCAAAATATGTTAAGCCTGATGTGTTAGCAGCAGGAGGGTTAGTAGTAGAAACCAGTTTAAACCCGACTTGGCAAAAGGCAGCAGAAGCAGCAGTGGCTAAAGTTCTCAGAACTCAAGGTAGTTGGGCAAATTTTAAAGAAGCCGCTTTAGTAGCTATTGATCCCCGCAATGGGGAAATTCAAGCAATGGTAGGAGGTAAGGACTTTAGCGAAAACCAGTTTAATCGTGTAACTCAAGCGCAAAGACAACCAGGATCAACATTTAAAGGTTTTGTCTATGCTGCGGCGATCGCTACAGGTAAGAGTCCCTACGATGGCTATGTGGATGCACCATTAGTAGTAGATGGTTATGAACCAAAAAACTACAGTGAAAAATTCTATGGCTCAATGAATCTCAAAGATTCTCTTACCCGTTCTATTAATACAATTGCAGTAAGGGTATTAATAGATGTGGGATATCAGCCAACCATTAAACTAGCACAGGATATGGGGATTAAATCGGAACTCAAGCCTACCTACTCTTTAGCACTTGGTTCTAACGAAGTCAATCTCCTAGAATTAACCAGTGCTTATGGTTCTTTTGCTACCCAAGGTTTACATACAGAAGCGCATGGAATTCGTCGCATCCTCAACCGTCAGGGTGATGTGATTTGGTCTGCTGATGTCCAACCTCAACGGGCTTTAGATGCCGATAGTGCCGCCATTATGACGTGGATGCTACGCAATGTAGTCACAAATGGTACTGGTGCTGCTGCCCAATTAAATGATAGACAGGTAGCAGGGAAAACAGGAACATCAGATGAAGCCCGTGATTTATGGTTTATTGGCTATATTCCCCAAGTAGTGGCAGGAGTTTGGCTAGGTAATGATAATAACCGCCCTACCAATGGTAGCAGCACCAGCGCCGCTTATACCTGGCATGAATTTATGGAAAAAGCCGTTGAAGGAATGCCAGTAGAAAAGTTTCCTGCACGTCCCAAATTAGAAAATCGCAAAGGTACGATCAAAGCTCAACCGATCAAACCGAAAAAAATTGTTAATACTTCCGTTGCATCTGTAGCATCTAATGATCAACAATCAGATCAGGATGATGGTGATTCATCAACCAGACGCAGACGCAGACGCAGAAGCTATTATACTCAAGTAGAACAGCAATCAAACTACACTTCAAGACGTAGACGACGTTACCGACAACAAGAAGAGTCCACTCCCAGAAGACGGAGGCGCTTTGATTCCCAATCAGGGAACAATTCTGGTGCAGAATCATCTCGTTCTAGAAGACGAAACCGCAGACAAGATTCAAATTCTGCTCCTCCTGTAAACAATAATTCCTCTGGATCTTCCCCATCCAAACCTTCTTGGAGAGAACGCCTGAAACCAGGTTCTTCTTCTTCCTCCCCTGGTGAGTAATATTTCCCCCAGTGGCAGATGTAGATGGTCAACTCGTTTTATACTTTGTAAAGAAGTGTTACAAACAATAGGATAATATAGTCATGACATTATTACTGGAAACAGCAGCACCCGCAGCAGCAGGTAATCATTTTCCATTAGCTTTTACTTTAGTGTATGTAGTTGGTTTTATTGCTGCCGTTACTATCGGTTCAATCGCTTGGTACAACTCCAAACGTCCCGCAGGTTGGGAAAGCAAAGAACGCCCTGATTTTGTTCCCAAGGTGGATAAAGAGTCATAGGAGGCAGGGAGCAGGGAGCAGGGAGCAGGGAGCAGGGAGCAGGGAGCAGGGAGCAGGGCGAAGTTAATAACCCAATGCCCAATGCCCAATGCTCAATGCCCAGTCACCAGTCACCAGTCCCCAGTCACCAGTCCCCAGTCCCCAGTCCCCAGTCACCAGTCACCTTACCCTTAAATATTCATCTGTTGTCGTTGATAAAGTGACCAGTATAAACCCTTTTGTTGCAATAAACCTGTGTGTGTTCCCCGTTCTGCAATAATACCTTTTTCCATGACTAATATTAAATCTGCACGTTTTAAAGGTGCAAAACGATGGGCAATTAAAAACACGGTACGGTTAGCAGAAATCTTTTGCAAATTTTGTAATACTTGCTGTTCTGTTTCACTATCTAAGGCGCTGGTTGCTTCATCTAAAATCAAAATTGGGGCGGTAGAAAGAAACATTCTCGCTAATGCAATGCGTTGTCTTTGTCCACCTGATAAAGCTGTTCCTCTTTCACCTACATTAGTTTCATAACCGTAAGGTAATTGACTGATAAAATCGTGTGCTACTGCTAATCTGGCAGCTTCTACAACTTGTTCTGCGGTAATATCTGGATTTCCTAAACTGATGTTTTCCAAGATAGAACCATTAAATAAAAAGTCTTCTTGGAGAACTACAGCAATTTGTTGTCTTAAAGATGCTAAATCACAACTTTTCAGATCAAAACCATCAATTAAAATCCTTCCTGATTCAATTTGATAAAGTCTTTGCAACAGTTTAGAAAGGGTACTTTTACCTGAACCACTGCGCCCGACAATACCCACAAATTGTCCTGGTTTGATATCAAAAGAAATGCCTTTTAATACAGGTTCTGTGTTAGGACTATAACGGAAAAAAACCTGCTCAAAATTAACTTCACCTTTGAGGGGTGGTAATACTAAACCCGTTCCTGCTTCTGCTTCTGGGGCAGCGTTGAGAATATCGCCAATTCTATCTACAGAAAGTAGCACTTGTTGGAGATTTTGCCATAATTGTACTAACCGCAGTAAGGGTCCTGTCACTCTTCCTGATAACATTTGAAAAGCGATTAATTGACCTACTGTGAGTTGCTGATCAATGACTAATCTTGCACCAAACCAAAGTATTAACAATGTAGAAAAATTAGTGAGAAAATCACCAATATTACTGCTAATATTTGATGTAGTGGAAGCTTTAAAACCTGTGCGAATAAACTTAGCAAATAAACCTTCCCAGCGTTCTCTAGCTACTGGTTCGGCTGCATGGGCTTTAACAGAATGAATACCTGTAACCGTCTCTACTAAAAATGATTGACTGTCTGCACTGCGGTTAAAAGTTTCGTTTAGCCAATTTCTTAAAATTGGGGTGGCGATAATTGTTAAAGTGGCAAATAATGGGAGAACAGCTAAAGCTACAAAAGTGAGGGGAATGTTGTAATAAAACATCAATCCCAAATAAACGACGGCAAAGATACTATCGAGAATTACTGTTAAAGCTGTACTTGTTAAAAATTGGCGAATTTGTTCTAATTCTTGTACTCTGGCGACTGTATCACCCACTCTGCGAGATTCAAAATAAGCCAAAGGTAAACGCATTAAATGGCGAAAAAGTTGGGCTGATAAACTCAAATCTAAACGCCGTGCGGTGTGGGTAAAAATGAAGAGTCGAAGAGTACCCAGGAGAGCTTCAAATATGGCGACTAATAAGAGAGCGATCGCCATCACATCGAGAGTAGCTAAACTCTCCTGCACCATCACTTTATCAATGATGACTTGGGTAATTAATGGTGAAGCTAAACCCAATAATTGTAAAGTGAAGGAAGCTAGTAATACCTCACCTAATAATTTGCGATATTTCCAAACTGCGGGAGTGAACCAAGAAAGATTAAATTTCTCTTGTTTGGAAATTAATTCTACTTGCCACAATTTACCATCCCAACAAGATTCTACTACTGATTGGGTGAGATATTCACATTGATTATTGAGAGGATTGGCAATAATTAAACAATTACCTTTCATCCCATAAGTTACAACCCAACTGCTAACTATTTCCGATTTCCATAATAGTAAAGCCGGAAAAGATAAATGTCGTAATTCACCCCAATTTACCTGCAATTTCCGCAAAACTAACCCTAACTTTTCCGCTGTTTCTATCACATTTTTGGGGCGTTGTCCCCGCAGTTGACGTTGTACCCATTCTAGTTGCACACTATTATTTAAATATTGTGCCACCATTGTTAAACAAGCTGCCGCAGTATTTCCACTCACTACAAAAGGATAGTGAGAAGGATAATTAGAAATTGCAGATTTTGATGATGAAGGTAAAGATAAATAAGATGTCGTCAGTGAAGTAGATATTTCTTCTTTTTCCCTGTTTTCACTGTCACCTGTCACTTGTTCCCTGTCACCTTTCCCATGCCAAAATTCATCAATTTGAGGATGAGACAATTTTTCCCACAGTGATGAGTTCCAACACACAACTACAACTTCTTTACTAGCAGCTACAGCTTTACAATTAGTAAATAACTGTTGCAAATCACCAAACCAATCTCCATCATTTAAGGTGGCTACAGGTTTACTTTTTTCATCCCGTAAACGGACTTTACCAGTGATAATAAAAAACTGATATCCTCCTGTTTCCTGTAACCAAATTTTTTCGCCAAGTTGATATTGACGAATTTCTAATTCATTGGTTACTTCTGTTTGTTGTTCAGGAGTCAACCAGCACAATGGCGGTTTTTTCCAAGGTAAAGTATCTAGCGCATTTATTCGTAAAGTTTGATAGTTCAGAATATTTAGCTCACTTGTAATTTTACTGTCAGGTTTTGAATTTTTTCCCCTAGCCATTTTTCAAATAACTCATTTTGTAGTGATTGTTTTAGTTGAGTATTTTCTAAAGTTGCTGGTAGAATGTTCTCTAATCTAAATAAACTGAAATTTCCTTCTATTTCTATCGGTCCTATCAATTGTCCAAGGTTAGCTGCATCTACAGACGCACGCAAAATATCTGGTAAACTACCCCGACTAATGGGACCCATCATACCGTTAAAGGTTTTTTCATCTGCTAAGGAATACTCTTTTGCTAGTTGCTCAAAACTACTTCCTTCTTCAATTTGAGTGTGTAATTCTTCTGCTAGTTCTCGGTTATTAACCATGATCCGAGAAAGTACGACTCGATCTAAATAAATCTTTCTTTCAATAAAGTATTCTGGTAATTTTGGTTCGGTAATTACCGCTTTCAGTTTTTCTAATTTGAACCCAAAGCTAACTGATTCATAAAATGTAGCGTAATCACTACCATTATTTTGTAACCATGTTTGGAATTGTTCAGGATCTGTAAGTTGATTTTTTAACCGAAAATCAATAATTGCTTGTTCAATTAATGCTGTACTGATATTTATATCATCTCTGGTTTTTAGTTCTTTCTCTAGGACATATTGACGCAGAACATCGCTGATAAACTGATTTAGTTTACCAGAAATCTGTAAATACTTGACTACTTGATAGAGGTCGATTTGATCGTCGTTGATTGTAAAAAATGATGAAGATTCCATGAAATAAATATGAGGAAAATCCTAAAAATCTATACAACTTTTCCATTAAATAATAGATAAAACCGTAGGAAAATAAGGTTCAAGATGATAAAGATTTTATGAATTAGTTAGTGAAAAAATAAATAATTATAAAAATTACCTACACCATATAAATAGTAAATGCAATTTTTTACACATTTCCTATGGTGTTGGAGCAGTAATAGTCATGAAAAAAACAGCAAATTTGCTGTTTAAAATTTTGAATTTTTAGTAAATTTTCAAACAAATATCATTTGCCAAATAACAGCGAGGATAATTGCTGCAACTGCCCCAATTAGGGTATTGAAGATATTGACAACTTCGTTGGTAAGCCAAGTATATTTAGATTGCAATGTTGCACCAATGACACTTTCTAAATTGGTAGCGATAAAGGCTGCTATTACACACCAAACAATTCCTAAGATATCTATTAAATTTACACTCCAACCTAAAAGGGCGATCGCTACGGATCCGATAATACCCGCTAAAGTCCCTTCTAAACTTACCGCCCCTTCTGTACCTCTCGCTACAGGTTGCAATGTGGTAATTAAAAAGGTACGTTTACCGTAGGCTTTACCCACTTCGCTGGCAGTTGTATCTGATAATTTGGTGCTAAAACTCGCTACATAGCCCAAACACAGCAAAAACTTCCAATCAGGTATAAGCCACACTCCCAGGGCGCATAAAGTCGCAATTAACGCCGAACCCCACACATTTTCAGGACCCCTTGCACCAGAACGTTTTTCTGCAATTCCTTGGGCTTCTTTTTCTTTCATACCGATGCGGGTAACTCCCGAACCGACGATAAAATAAAACCCTACCACCAGATATCCTGGCCAACCCAGTGTTCCCCAAACTATTACACCCAATAACCAAGCATGGAATATTCCCGCAGGGGTGAGTAATTTTTTAGGAATAATCGCTACTATCCCTAATAAAATAGCGTTTAATCCCATTCCAACTAACCAGGGATTGATGTCATTAAGTAATGATAACATTGGTAATTAATGATGAGTATTTTCAGTTTTTTATGATATGGGACTACTTTTTTGATCTGTGACAGTTAGTGGTGCAGAATGTGGGTTTATTCTACTAAGTACATTTGTCGTCAAAAAACGATTTTTTTTACATCTCAGCAGAGTTCAGAAATTTCCTCAATTCTCGTATAGCTGCACTTGTATTGCGGTTATAGGCAGTTTGTAAACTCTGTTCAACAATCTCATGTATATCAAAATTAGGGAAATAGTGGCTGTAGCTTTGAAGTAAATAGCTGTTTTGCTGAAGTTGATAAATTAACAGTTGCTTTTGTTTATACAGCCAAATTTCTGGAACTTGATAAGGTAGATAATCGTTGATATGAGTATAACTGGTAACGTCAATTTCTAGAACTAAATCAGGTGGTGGATCAACTGTCCAAATAATCCGATTTTTGCTAGATATAGCTTGCCAGTTATGAATATAAAAACAATAATCTGGTTATATTCCACTTTCTTCGGGAAGTTCCATCGTTATGGGGGTAAAAGCATCAAATTCCCACTGAACATAATCGAGTAGAGTAGTAATTATACTGGCGATAACATGAGCATCTTGTCCATGTTTTGGCAAAGGTGACATGATGATTACTTCCCCATTTCGATATTTTAGTCGTGGAATTGTGCGATCGCCCCGTTGTTGACATAAAGTTTGATACTCTTCCCATGTTCCAGGTATCCGCACCACAGCACCGGCAGGAATTTGGGTTTTTTCTGGTGATATCAGCGCAAACATAACTTAACTTATACATCAGTAAATAATTATAGTTTTATTTTATAGTTTTATTTTAGAGAATATTAGCAACAAGCTTGTAATTGTAATAGCTTATCAACATCCTGTACATCCGCAAATCCTGGACATCCTGATTCAGACAATAAAAAACGCACCTTGCTAAAAAAGCCAAAGTGCGATCGCCATTACCAGAAAAATCAAAATCCTGAAAATCCTCAAATCCTGGATATCCTGATTCTGACAAATTCCATCAATCAACTATCACGTATCACCTTGACATTTTCTCTACAATGTTCCTCACTTCGTCAATACTTAAATTCAAAACCTGGGCAATTTGTTCTTGACTCAAACCTAATCCTACCAAACCAGGAACAGCTTCTAATTTAGCTTCGAGTTTTCCTTCTTCTTTACCTTCTTCTCTACCTTCCTCTCTACCTTCCTCTCTACCTTCTTGTTTAGCTTCTTGATAAAATCTGGTTTGTTTTAAATCACTGAGTCCAAACATTGATTCTATTTCCTCCCTATTCATTCTTGGCAGTTTGTAGATTAGAATTGTCTCGATGATGTCTAATATTTGTTGTTGTTGTGTTTGAGACTTTACTTCTTGTTTGGTACGGTTAATTAACTCCCTAGCTTGGGTGATAGCTTTTTCTTCATTGGTAATGATTAGTTTAATTGTAGCAATCCCAATGGGTAATGATGT
>NZ_JACJPT010000158.1:0-9401 GCF_014696195.1 Sphaerospermopsis sp. FACHB-1094
CATAGAAAATAAAACAACAACATCCTGTAAATCCTTCTGAAAATAAATGATTTTTTTGACTTTTGACTTTTGACTTTTGACTTCCCGAAGGGTGTCCTGGATATCCTGATTCTGACAAAAAATATAAAGTGTGCTAAAATATTCACAACTAATAAACTTCATCCAATCTAAAATTATGAACACATTAGAAAAATTAGAACTACTCACAGAAAATTGTAACGACAATACAGAACTAGATAGAATTATTGGACAACTTCTAAACGTAATTTTAACCCGTCATCGCCAAAAATTAGATATCTATAACTCAGATATAGAAAAATTTGAACAAAAATATCAACTAACTTCTGAACAATTCGAGGAACAATTTAACTCAGGTAGCTTAGGTGATGAAATGGATTTTTTTGAATGGTTTGGTTTATGTGAACTCCGCAAAGACATTTTAAAAAAAATCCATAAGTTAGAACAAGCTTTATGAAAAATATGAAAAATGCCGATGATTATTTAGCCTGGATAAAATCTATAATTACACTGTGTCCAGAAGTTGTAAATTTTACGATTCTTAGAGAAGAAGCACAAACTGATAAAGGTTTATGGCGTTATCGTGTGATATTAAAAAATGGTAGTTTTTTAGAAATGTTTGAGTTTTTTAAAATAGAATCTGGACAAGTAGAAATAATTAAATATAGTTTTCATTGGCAAACTGAAAATAGAGAACTAATAAAACGTTGGGATAACGCACCCCATCATCCTGAAATTGCAACCTATCCTCATCATGTACATGATGGTGCTGAAGATGTTGTTTCTCCCTATTTACCTGTTGATATTGAAGAGATTTTTAAACAAGTGAGATCGCTCATTTTGTAGATTATTGGTGGGATGTTGAAATTGACAAACTCACTAGCATCCTTAAATCCTGGACATCCTGATTCAGACAAAAAAATCCTCAAAATCCCCTATTTACAACCTCTCTAATTCTTCCCTCACAGATAATGGTTGATATCCCAAACTAAACGCTTTTTCACTATCTAAAGAAACATCCTTTGGCCTTGGTGCTGCCATTTTTACATCATCTTGCAAACATGATTTTAATTTATCGCTGGGAAGTTGTATTACTTCAACTAAAATTTTACCAAAATCATAACGGGAAATTCTTTCTTTACCACCTAAATGAATTATCCCGTTAACTTTTTCTAATGCTAATAATAAACCTTTTGCGGCTGTGTTTGCACTTACTGGGGTGCGAAATTCATCTCTAAATAAATTCAGTTCTTTTCCGTCTTTCAATGTTTGGATAAATCCCTGAATAAAGCTTTTCGCTGTGGGTGTTTCTTTCCCAAACATTAACGGCATTCTACAAATTGCAGCTTGGGGATATACTCTTAATATTTCTGTTTCTGCTTGCGCTTTTTGTTCACCATAAATATTCACTGGTGACACTGCATCTGTTTCTTTATAGGGAGGTTTTAAACCATCAAAAACTAAGTCGGTAGATGTAAAAGCTAAAGGTAAATTATGATCTGCACAAAGTCCGGCAATGTTACAAGATGCGGTAACATTAATAGTATAAGATGACTGGGGATGCAGTTGACAATAATTTGGTTGAGATTGTGCCGCAGTATGAATTACTGCATCTGGTTTTATCTGATGGAATATTTCTTTTAATTTCTGAAAGTCTGTTAAATCAACTTGCAATATTTTTACATCTGGTATTTCTAAAAAATGGGTAGCATAAGTACCATAAATTTCCCATTTCTCTGTCTTTGCTACTTGGCAAAGATGCCACCCTAAAAAACCACTTGCACCTGTAATTAGGAGTTTTTTCATTCTCTATTCCACTCCTGACTCCTGACTCCTGTACAGGTGAAGCATTCGGATGATAAATTATCGATTTTTTCCCAATATTTTTGTCCGAATGCTTCGCCCCTACTTACTCCTAACTTCTTCATTTTAATAATTCCTGAAATTCCTTTTTATCCCTGATTTTATCAAAATCTGTGTCAGTTTGGGCTAATTTTTGGTATTTTTCAGGTTGCATTTGCATAGCTTTTACTAGGTACTCAATTGCTAGGTCTGGTTTATTTTGTAAGGCATAATTACAAGCTTTATTGTAATATGCTTGATGGGAATTTGGGTTGATCTTGATAGCTTCATTGTAAGATGCCAAGCCTTCTTTGTACCTGCGTAATTTTGTTAGTGCAATTCCTCTGTTGATCCAAGCTTCAAATTTATCTGGTTCAATAACTATAGCTTCATCGTAGGATTTTACTGCTTCCTCGTAACGCCGTAAAGCTGATAAGGCATTTCCTCGATTATACCAAGCTTCATTTTTATTCGGACGAATGGCGATCGCTTTATCATAGGATTCTAAAGCTTCTTCATACCGATGTAAAGCTATCAGGGCATTACCTCGATTTACCCATGTTTCTACGCTGTCTTTTTTAATTTCAATCGCTTGATTATAGAATGTCAGAGCTTCTTTATAGCGACTGGTATCTAAAAAATTATTGCCTTGAATGAATAATTTTTCCGCTTTTTGACTATCTTGTACTTCTGCTATGAGTTGAGCAACATTGTTTTCTTGTACAACTTGCTTGGTATATTCTGTTGATGATATTGCCAAATCACCACAACCAACAGTCAAAAAACTCATGAATCCACAGGCAATAAAGTATCGCCTTAAAATCATACTGCACCTACGCAACTCATAATTTAATGTTATGCCTTTTGAATGTTTAAAAGTTGTATCCAAGTCCACTAAACTGCTATTAATTATCTTGTATTTGAATGAAAAAGAAATCAAGAATTTGATAAGTTTTGATTAACTCACATAAACTATACCATGTCTAGATATAGTTGATCAATTATTTTATACAATCTATTGGCAATTTATCTATAACTTTGACTGTATATTCAACTCGATCATGTTGGCAAAACTACCAAATATGCGGATTTATTGAATAATTACAAATAAATCTGCCAAATATGCAATCACCCACGATTTGTCGATATATAAATTAAATTGAATTAATCTCATGCAACTTAGCAAAAATTGTTATCCTTTTTTTTGTCAGCATTTCCCTGTTTTAATCCGTTAGCTACAAGGCTGATCATGGATGAACATGGTGTGAGATCATAATAACAACTGAACTACAATCATCAGATTCTCAAGACGATGGAACAACAGCATAAATCAACGGTTATAATCACAGGTGCTTCCTCTGGTGTGGGTTTGTATGCAGCTAATGCTTTAGCTAAGAGAGGTTGGCACGTTATTATGGCTTGTCGCAACCTGGAAAAAACCGAAGCAGCAGCCCAAACAGTGGGGATTCGCAAAGACAGCTACACCATTATACACATAGATTTAGGCTCTTTAGATAGTGTAAGAAAATTTGTTCAGGATTTTAGAGCTACGGGCAGATCATTAGATGCTTTGGTGTGCAACGCTGCCATCTATATGCCTTTGATTAAAGAGCCTTTATTTAGCCCTGATGGATATGAGTTAAGTGTGGCTACTAACCATCTTGGCCATTTCCTGCTGTGTAACTTGATGTTGGAGGATCTAAAGAAAGCTTCCACTTCTGAACCCAGACTGGTGATTTTAGGAACAGTTACACACAACCCCAACGAGTTAGGCGGTAAAATTCCCCCACGTCCCGATTTAGGAGATTTAAAAGGTTTTGAAGCTGGTTTTAAAGCTCCCAATACTATGATTGACGGTAAGAAATTTGAACCGGTTAAAGCTTACAAAGATAGTAAAGTTTGTAACGTTTTGACCATGAGAGAATTACACAGACGCTATCATGAGTCAACGGGTATTACTTTTAGTTCCCTATATCCCGGTTGCGTGGCTACAACCGCCCTATTCCGCAACCATTATCCCCTATTCCAGAAACTCTTCCCTGTGTTCCAAAAATATATTACTGGGGGGTTTGTTTCCGAAGAATTAGCTGGTGAAAGAGTAGCCGATGTAGTAGCAGATCCAGCTTACAATCAATCTGGAATTTATTGGAGTTGGGGAAATAGACAGAAAAAAGATGGTAAGTCCTTTGTGCAGAAAGTTTCCAATGAAGCCAGCGATGATGCTAAAGCTGAAAAAATGTGGGACTTCAGCGCCAAGTTGGTAGGACTAGCTTAACAAATTCTTGTTTCCGTTTCCATAAAAAATAAATTTTCAAAGCAAAAGTCAGGAGTTAAAAGTTAGCGAAAGTGATACTTACTCCTGACTTGTTGATAAAGTAGGTTATAAGGGAGAGGTGACAGGTGACAGTAATTAATTTACCAATCTAAAATCTAAAATCTAAAATCTAAAATCTAAAATCTAAAAATGACTCTTGAATCTAATTCTTATCATCCACCACAGTCAGAACCTATTCCAGAACACAATTTAGAACGCGATGATTTTGATATTGCTAGTGAAAATGAACTCACGGCAGAAGGTTTAGCTGCACAACAAGCTTTAGCAGCTATTTCTTCTTTACAATCTCCCCAAAATACCAATGCCCTCAAAAGGGCAATCTCTGGTTTTAGAGAACGTTATCACAGTCAGGTTGTTGTTAAACCTAGAGCTTTGATTTTTACTTTATTAACGATCGCCATAACTTTTATTGGTATTGCTATTAATAACTCATTCTTGGGTATTTTGGGAACTTTCGCAACTTTGGTTTTATCCATAGCCATGCTATTTCCTTGGTTGCAAGATGTCATCAAAGAATGGTTTTCTCCAGAAGATAGAACATTATTATTAGCCTTTATTGGTTTATTGGTAGGTATTATTGGCTTCTTGAAATTTAGCGGCTTAGGTTATCATCTCTTACGTTGGGGCAAAAAAATTAACTGGGAAGCTTCAGGAACTTTAGCTGAATGGTTTGGTGCTTTAGGACAAATTCTTATAGCTATTATTGCCGTTTATGTAGCTTGGCGACAATATGTAATTTCCAAAGATTTAACTATTCAACAAAACCTGCTTACAGTTCAACAAAATATTATTACTCAACAACAAACTATAGATTCTTATTTTCAAGGCATTTCCGATTTAGTATTAGATGAAGAAGGATTATTAGAAGACTGGCCACAAGAAAGAGCTATAGCAGAAGGACGCACAGCCGCAATTTTTAGTAGTGTAGATGGCAATGGAAAAGCCAAAATTCTTCGTTTTCTTTCCCGTTCCAAACTGTTAACACCATTAAAACGCGATCGCCGTTTAGGTAGAGCCATTCTCGATGGTAGCGGTGGCTACGCCGAAGACAGAATAGAAGGTGTACGGGTAATAGATTTAGGCGTAATGTTAGCCGGTGCAGACCTTTCTTACACTGATTTACGGTGGACTGATTTGAGTGAAGCAAATCTAGTGCGTGCTAACCTCAGTGGTTGTGATTTAGTCAAAGCCAACCTTGCCCGCACGATTTTATATGAAGCTAATTTGAGTAATGCCGATTTAAACAGTGTCAGGTTATTTTATGGTTCATTAGAAAAAGCCTCACCCCGCAGTCGCACCCACCCACCCGACTATGAAACCGGAGAATACACCGGTGCAGTAGTAGAAAATGCCGATTTTAGCAATGTACAAAGAATGTCAGAACCCGTGCGTCGTTACTGCTGTGCTTGGTGCGGCGAAAAAAGCAGAAAAACCATTCCCGGTGGTTGTGAAGGTATTTCCAACAAGTTGGGAAAATAATTGATAATTGACAATTGATAATTGTTTCGTTCAAGGTTTAAAATATCCCCTTTAAAGGGGAAAAAAGAAAAAAATTCCGCTTTTTCAATCTTCGCGCTCCAAGGGATAGGTAATTATTAATTGTCCATGATTGAAGTTTTACTGCTGTTTAAAGATTTCATCCACAGGAATTTTATAACCATTTGCAAACCTATTAGTCATATTTGCAGCACCAACAATAGCCATCAATTCCCCAAACATTGTATCAGTCATACCCTTATTTTTTGCGGCTGCGGTGTGTGAGGCAATGCAATATTCACAGTTATTAGTCACACTCACAGCAATGTAAATTAATTCTCTCATCAGTGGATCAATTTCCCCAGAACCCGCCATAATTTCCTTGAGACTTTCCCAAGTACGGCGTAAAGTTGGAGGATGATTAGCTAAAGCTTTCCAGAAATTGTTGATATATTCAGTTTGTCTGGTAGCGCGGATATCGTCGTAAACTGCGCGTACTTCTGGGTTAGCGTCTTCGTATTCGATTAAGTTAGTCATCATAATTTTTGTGATCAGTTTTGTCAATATTCAGACAATTCAGACAATAAAGATAATAAATTGATGCTGATAAAGTAATTGTAATATAAACCAAAGAAAAACAAGTTTTTAACCCAAACCAGGATATCAAAAACATGAACAACAAAATTCGCGCTGTCGTTGTTGATCCTAACGTACCAGGACGTTTAGCATTAAAGGAAGTTGCAGCACCCACACCCGCAACAAACGAAGCCATAATTAAAGTTGCCTCAATTTCACTCAATCGCGGCGAACTCAGACGCGCTTCTACTGCTCAAGCAGGTTGGCGGCCTGGTTGGGATCTCGCCGGTACTGTAGAAACACCCGCCGCAGACGGTTCAGGACCACCACAAGGAGCGCGGGTTGTCGGTTTTCTCCCCTCCGGTGCTTGGGGTGAAATAGTTGCAGTACCTACCCACTCTCTCGCAAAACTACCCCGCTTTGTATCATTTGCTCAAGCTGCCACATTACCCATAGCAGGTTTAACAGCCTATCATATCATGAAAAAAGGCGGTTTTCTCCTCAATCAACCTGTGTTAATTACGGGGGCTTCTGGTGGTGTCGGTAACTTTGCTATTCAATTAGCACGGTTAAGCGGTGCAAAGGTTACAGCCCATCTACGTACTTCTAAGTATGAACCTATCGTCAAAGAAGCAGGAGCGCATCACATTGTCATTGGTGAAGATATATCCCCTGCTCAACAATATGGACCATATCATTTAATAATAGATTCTGTAGGCGGTGATGTTCTCGGTAAAGCGTTAGGTTTCTTAGGTACAAATGGTCAAGCAGTAGTATTTGGAACTACTGCCGCAAGAGAAGTAACTTTTAATGCTGGCAATCTTTATGCCCTTGGTGGTGCGAGTATTTACGGTTTAATAGTCTTCCATGAACTCAAACAAGAATCCGCATCTGTGGGGTTAAAATGGTTAGTGGAATTAGTAGAATCAGGACAATTACGCCCTCATATTGACATAGAAGCCCCTTGGACAGAAATTGCTGATGTAGCTCAAAAACTGGTAGATAGACGTTTTCCAGGCAAATCTGTTTTACACATTTCCTAACTGATAAAAATACTTAACTCGTTAACTCGTTCCCAGTCTCCGACTGGGAATGCCATCACAGAGGCTTTGCCTCTGCTGCTACATTGCTTAAATCATTTTCATACTTAAATCCAACCACCTTGATTGAGTAATTGGCGCACTACTAGAAATATAATCAACACCAGTTTGTGCTACTGCGCGAATAGTTTCTAAACTTACATTTCCCGATGCTTCAATTTTCACTCGGCTGTCCTGTTCACGAATTAACTGCACAGCCTCAGTCATCATTGTTAAAGGCATATTATCCAACATAATAATATCGGCTTGATACTTTAATGCTTGTTGCACCTGTTCTAAACTTTCTGTTTCCACTTCAATAGTGAGAGGATAAGGCATTTGGGAACGAATACGGGTAATAGCTTCTCCAATACCCCCAACTGCCGCAATATGATTATCCTTAATCATCACTGCATCATCTAACCCCATGCGGTGATTAATCGCACCCCCAACAGCAGATGCGTACTTTTCCAAGATTCTCAAACCTGGTGTAGTTTTGCGCGTATCCACAAACATTGCAGGTAAATCTGCTATTTTCTCCACATATATATTAGTTAACGTTGCAATTCCACTTAACCGCATCGCCAAATTTAGCGCCACCCGTTCCCCCATCAACAACGCATCTAATGAACCCTGAATTTCCGCTACCACGTCTCCTGCTTCACACTTTGCACCCTCAGAGTTTACAGCTACAAACCTGACTTGATGATTTAATAACTGAAACACCCTAGCTGCTATCGGTAAACCTGCGATTATTCCTGGTGCTTTTGCTACCCACTTCCCTTGTCTGATAGTTGAATTTTGGGATAAAAGGGATTGAGTAGTGCGATCGCCCCTACCAATATCCTCCATTAACCAACTTTGCAACAATTGATCCAGCACCAAAAACGGTGGTAATACAGCCACAGAACTCTTCATCTGAATTCTCACCTTTGGAATTTAGTCAAGTATATATGTAGGGTTTGCTGAAAAAGTCCCTTCGTTGAGGCAGGGAATAGGGAATAGGGAATAGGGAATAGGGAATAGTTTTAGCTATCTGTTATCCCCAGATTTTCTAATTTATCAGACCCAAAATGCACAGTTTTTAAGGTATACCCTTCAAAAATCTTGCACTTTCTTTCCTCCTGATCAGCCTCAAACCTTTGATTTACCAGTATTTTGGGTTTATTCAGCAAGCCCTATGTAATCAACCCTATCAACAATTGTTTCATGTCCTGCGATCGCCCACAGACATTCCCGACTCAGAAATAAACAAACTCAGCAATATCTTTCACCCTGTCAAACCTACTCATGATTCCCCATCTACTGACCAAACAATCAGCAGCCATAATCAAGATTACATCTGGACTAGCTTTAGTACCAAAGCAAAGTGCGCCCATCTACTGTAGGGTTTGCTGAATAAACCTAAAACCTTGATGTATCAAAGGTTAGAGGCTGATAAACACAGAAATTAGTGCAAGGGTTTTGAAGGGTATACCGGAAAAAGTGTGCATTTTTTGGGATTTCAAGAGATGGCAAAGAAATTTTCAAATCTCCTCCTGACTCCTGACTCCTGACTCCTGACTCCTATGCCCTCACGGAAAGACTTTCTCAGCAACCCCTACTGTAGTAGTAAAGCAGGTTTGCATATTGCCTCAAAAGCCCTACGCTGGCAGCTAGAACGTACTCCCATCAAAGTTTTTGAGATTATTGCCCGTTTAGTAGACACACCCATGACCCAAGGACGGGGTAAAGGCAAGATACAGCTAGATACTTTAGTAGAGGAATTTTGGCGTAACTCCAGCCGTGATCATTACGAAATGCTGATTGGTAAATCTAAACTGCTTTATCTACTGCAACAGTTTTTGCCCCAAGTCGCTGAAAAAATCATGCGCCCAGGGTTATAAATCCATCTGGATTCATTCCGAGCCAATAATTTTATTAACTCAAACCCTTACACCACAAGGATTTGAACTGATTAGAAAAAAAATCCAAAAAAACTTGGAAAAAGTAGTTGACATTCCAAGATAGGTTCGCTATATTGAATAAGTGCCTGAGAGAGAGCCGCGAGAGAGCGGGACTCGGAGGGACACCGA
>NZ_JACJPT010000159.1:0-9037 GCF_014696195.1 Sphaerospermopsis sp. FACHB-1094
GGTGATTGGTGATTGGTGATTGGTGATTGGTGATTGGTGATTGGTGATTGGTGATTGGTGATTGGTGATTGGTGATTGGTGATTGGTGATTGGTGATTGGTAATTGATAAAATGTTTTATAAATTAATTAAGACTTACGCATTGACAGGAACAACCAAATATGAGGTATGGCTTTCGGGCATTTTAACATGATTTTTTGATTATTTTTGAGCGATAGCGAAGCGCTGCTGCAAGCAGTTCGCCGATAGCGTAGCGTGGCGTTAGCCATAAACTTTTCCAACATCCTCTTAGTGAGGTACAAACGGAAATCATAAAACCCTTGTGGAACAGGCATCTTGCCTGTTAGCTTTGTAGATCATAACTTAGGAAACATCTGTAAATATACATTTATATATATTTAAATGTGATTAGGTAATACAAATATTAACTCAAGCCCCTTAAAACAAGATCCCCCTAGCGGCTTTTTTGTCCAAACTAGGGGGATCACATATTGCGTAGACTATAAATCTTTCGGTATAGGCAATTAAGTTAAATATATCCAATATATTTCATTTTGCCTACCCCTAGAACGATGATTTAACAAAATTTTATATTATTTTTACAATTACCTAAGCCTTGAGAAGTATTTGCTAATTCTGTATATGCTAATACAAAAGTTTGCGACTTTATCAGGCAGATTAGCACAAAAAGAACAAGCGATCGCAGTCAAATATTAACATCTGTGGTACAAAAATATTATCAATTTTTGTCTGCATCTGTGATGCAAAATGTGAAGGTGTGTGATATACTAGTTGTGAGTTCAAAAAGCGTAGATCCTTGAAAAGCGGTGAAAGTCCTGATCTGAGAGTGCGGAGAGTTAGAATTAACCTAACCATAGTTCCTGTGTGCCAGGAAATCCTATAAATTAGACGAAATAAAACATTTTCAAGAGTAGCTAATCAAATCAGAACTGAAAAAAGGTAAAAGTAGTTCGGAACTCTATCTGATGATAGAAACCGAATATTGTGGCTTGTAGTTAGCCATCTAAGGTGTATAACATTACCAAGCTAGAAATATTTGACTATATTTTTAGTAACTATGTTATAATTACAAAAGTATATGTAAGGGCGCGTGGCTCAGTGGATAGAGCAACAGATTCCGGTTCTGTGGGTCGGGGGTTCAAATCCCTCCGCGCTCGTTTTTTCGTTTGCCAGATTATTTGTCCGCGTTGACAAATTAATGTCCCCATTGACCCTGAAACGAGACGCAAACCCCTGGCTTTTAGACATGGGGACAAGTCGATAGCGACTTTAGTCGCATTAAAGCGATTGATTGGCTTTAGGCACATTCAAAATTGTATAGAATAATTCATCCAATCTTTATTAAAAATTGGCACAATTTTAATTTTCATCATCCTCAATCTCTTAATTTATCCAGGTTTTACATTTATTCAGCATCCCCTAGCTATGATTCGTTTAATGTTGAAGCAATTGGCGTAATCAAAATCACTTTCTCAAAACTTTTCAGACATCCTCTTATGCCGATGAAGAACAACTAATTTAATTATTAAGATCACAGCTAACAGAATTTATATCATTTCTAGTGTAACCTTACTCAAAACAATTATACTTCATTCTCGTAGGCTTAACAGTTATTTATCAATAGGATTTATGAAAAACGATCAACCAGAAGAATTAAATTCTGATCAGGAAATTTCCCGTTTAATAGATGAGGTCATGTCATCTTCAACATCATCGCTGAATGATGAACAGTACCGCAAAAAAATGCAGCGTCGTAAGGAAATACAAGATCAACGTATAGCTAACGCCATCCCAGAAAAAGGTTTAATTATTATTAATACGGGTAATGGCAAGGGTAAGACGACTGCGGCTTTAGGTATGGTAATGCGATCGCTTGGTCATGGATACAAGGTAGCGATCGTCCAATTTATTAAAGGTGCTTGGGAACCTTCAGAAAAGCGGGTTTTTAGTCATTGGACAGACCAACTAGAGTTTCACGCAATGGGTGAAGGGTTTACTTGGGAAACCCAGGACCGTGATAGAGACTTGGAGAAAGCTAACGCTGCTTGGGAAAAATCTTTAGAATTTATCCGCAACCCAGAGTTTAAACTTGTACTCTTGGATGAAATTAATATTGCTCTCAAACTTGGTTATTTACAAGTTGAACAAATCTTAGCAGGTTTAGCCGAAAAACCAGCAGATAAACACATAATTCTTACAGGGAGAGGCGCACCACCGGCTTTAATTGAAAAAGCGGATCTAGTTACAGAAATGACTTTAATTAAGCATCCTTTTAAAGATCAAGGAATTAAAGCGCAAGCGGGAATTGAGTATTAAACGCAAGGAGTCAGGAGTCAGGAGTCAGGAGTCAGGAGTCAGGAGTCAGGAGTCAGGAGTCAGAATATTTGATATATTTGATCAATTGGTAGATGTTCAAATATTGATTTTGGGCTTAACTGTTAACAAGCTGACCGCTGACTGCTAATAGCTAAATGCTTACCTGAAATGTTGACTACAAGCTTGTAAAATTTTTCTATCATTAGCACTGACAGAATTTAACTGATGATAGTCTTGCAGTTCTATAGAATAGGCATAGGTAGCAGTATCTTCATCAGTAAAGTTGGGTATTTTGCTAGTAGTTGAAACTTGAGTAACACCAACTTCACCAGGAGAGCTAGTTACCGTCATTGCTAACTCACCAGATTGAGCAATTGTACCCTGAAAACAGCTAAACTCAGAACTGGGCATATACAAAGCACCAATTACCTTTCCTTGCTGTTTTTGAAACACAATATAACCTTGTCCTAACTGGTTTGGTGTTGAGGACTGTCCATAAAGATAAATTCCATCTTTTTCAGGAAAATTAACAGGTGATTTTCCTCCTCTTTGTCTTGTATTTGTGGGTATATTGTGTAACGTTCTATTTAAAGCTTCAGATTCTACATTAGATTCTACATTTTGTGGTTCAACAGTATTTAACTGAAGTTGACTTCTTTGATCTCTAATATCTCGCAGTCTTGACAAAAGAGAGTTTTCATTGTTACTCTGAATTTGATTTGCATAACCTGGTAAATTCGCTGCTGTGGCTGTAGATTTCAGGTTAATTTTTGTCCGTTCACTAATTACACTTAAACCTATAATGCCAAAACCAATCAGTAAGCCAATAGCGGGAAGTTTGAATTTACCTTGGGGTATGAACTGAAAATTTTTGTTAAGCACCTGACATCTCCTGTAACTAAAATAACTACTGTTATCTACTTACCTAAATAATAACCAAACACCAATACTTAAAGATTCCTGCAAAAGTTTTATCTATATTATCTGGAATAAAAAACCATCAAAAAATGAAGTTTTTATAGATTTTGGTTGATCATCTCAAAATATCATTGTTGAAAAGTGTAATGCTTCGCACTAGAGAGTCATTCTTGTGGGGGATGACAAAAATCTTTTTACCAACTTTGATTTAATATTTAGGGTTTGCTGAAAAAGTTATCTGTGAAGGACCAGTAGTATGGCTAACGCCACGCTTACTTCGACTGCGCCCTTCGACACCGCCCTTCGACACCGCCCTTCGACACCGCCCTTCGACACCGCCCTTCGACACCGCTCAGGACAGGCTCAGGACAGGCTCAGGACAGGCTCAGGACAGGCTCAGGACAGGCTCAGTACAAGTCGCTATCAAGGAGTCAGGAGTTCAAGGAGTCAGGAGTTCAAGGAGTATGGCTACGCCACGCTTACTTCGACAGGCTCAGTACAAGTCGCTCAGTACAAGTCGCTCAGTACAAGTCAAAATAGCTAAAACCGTTTACCTGTAAAGTTTTCGGATTTATATGGCTAACGCCACGCTACGCTATCAGCAAACCCTATTTAATTGAGATATCTTAAGTTTGGCATTTGTATTGTCAATTCCTCAATGGGTTAAAACAGGTAAAGTATTGATCCTGATCACTTGATTTCATCTCAAAGTGTGATATAAACCATTGATTGACACCTTGGTGATCAGAATCTCATGATTCACTACAACAGCAACCCTAGGGATTTCGGATCAGAGCAAAAAAAAATTCAGTCAGGGAACTGCAAAAAATAAATTATTTGCCAGTCCCTTGTGCCTGCTCTATGCAAAAAATTAATTTTTCCGCTAAAATTTGTACACCTGGTTCTCCAATCATACTCAGATGTGTACCGGGAACTTCGTGAATCTCCACTCCTTGTTGAGCCATTTCACGCCAACCTCTACATGGTTGAGACCGACACCATCTCAAAACTTCTTTGGTGGTAAATAAGGTTACTTTACCAGCATAGGGTTGTGGTACATAATCTGCCATTGTCGCCTGTTTCAGAGTTTCTATTAATGCCATGTTGTAAGGGTTGGCATCATTATCAAAAGAGTGTTCATTCCACAAGTCGAACTTGCTGCTGGTTTTTCCTGTAAATAAGGATCTAAACCAATCCAGTTTAGCGAGAAAATAATTCCATCTATCTGCTGATCGCAGTCGCAACAGAGAAAGCAAATAGACATAAATTGTCCGGAATAGCGAAGGATGATTGATATACAAACTAGGGTTATATGTATCTAACATTGCCAATAAAGCCACGCGATCGCCTTGGGCTTCTAACTGACGCGCCATTTCAAAGGCAACTATCCCACCACTGGAGAAACCACCCAAAAGATAAACACCATGCGGTTGAACAGTGCGAATTTCTTGGATGTAGTGAGATGCCATGTCTTCCACCCTAGTATGGGAAGCTTGTTTACCATCAAGTCCTTGTGCTTGCAGTCCATATACAGGTTGCTCTTTACCCAGATAACGTACTAGAGTTTGGTAGCCAACCACATTTCCTCCCAAAGCATGTATCAAAAATAAAGGACGTTTGGCACTGCTACCGGGCTGCATTTTCACCAAAGAAGACCAAGAAACGGATGTATTTGCTTGGATAAGAAGACTAACTAACTCTTCTATAGTTGGGGATTGAAATAAGGTAGCTAAAGGCAGTTTTTGACCAAATTTCTGTTCAATTTGTGTAAATAATCTCACCGCTAAAAGAGAATTTCCCCCCAAGTCAAAGAAATTATCATTAATACCAATTGACCCAATACCTAAAACCTCTGACCAAATTTGCGCTAATTCGATTTCTATAGCATTTCTAGGGGCAACAAAGAGTGTTTCTAATTCTGGTCTTTGGTCGGGGATGGGTAAAGTGCGGCGGTCTACCTTACCATTAGGAGTGAGGGGGATGTGGGCGATCGCCACAAAAGCCGATGGAATCATATATTCTGGCAATTTATATTGTAAAAACCGCCGTAATTCATTCATCGTGGTTGCAGACTCACCATTTACCACCACATAAGCCACTAAGCGTTTATTTCCTGCTTCATCTTCTCTCGCTATAACTACAGTTTCCTGTACAGATTCATGTTGTGTAAGTACACTTTCAATTTCGCCTAACTCAATGCGAAAACCACGAATTTTTACTTGATGGTCAATTCTACCAAGAAATTCAATATTTCCATCACTAAAATACCGCGCTAAATCTCCTGTTTTATAAAGTCGTGCTGCTTTGTTATCACTAAAAGGATTGGATATAAATTTTTGGGCTGTAAGTTCAGGTTGATGTAAATAACCAGAGGCTAAACATTCTCCACCAATATATAATTCCCCGGTTACACCAATAGGACAAGGATGTAAAAAATCATCCAAAATGTAATATTGAGCATTTTGAATCGGTTTACCATAGGGAATACTTTTCCAATGGGGTTCTACTTTACCAATGGGATAATAATTAGACCAAACTGTGGCTTCTGTTGCACCACCCAAACTAATTACTTCTACACCAGGAAAAGTAGTTTTGAGTAAATCTGGTAATGTGACTGGTATCCAATCACCACTCATAAATACTAACCGCAATTGAGGATGAAAATTACTTATTTGCACTTTGGGAAAAAAGCCAGCTAGTTGTTGCAATGCTGGTGGTGCGGAATCCCAAAATGTAATCGGTTCATGGCAGATAATATTTAATAAAGCCTCTGGATCTCGGACATCATTACTAGAAACTACCCGAATTGAACCACCGGCTGCTAATAGTCCGAAAATGTCATAAACTGACAGATCAAAACATAAGGAAGTGATAAATAAAACCCTGTCGTTAGCATTGACATGAAAGGTTTTATTCACCCATTCAATTAAATTAATTACCGGTTGATGACGAACTACAACCCCTTTGGGTGTACCTGTAGAACCAGAGGTGAAAATTACATAAGCGATATCATTAGATGTGGCAGATGTTGATGGGTTTTCTGTGGGAAGTAAATCTAAATCAAAACTATTCCACACTTGTTGATGTTCTACTTTAGCAGTAGATTGAGGATGATCTGACTGATCTAAACAAATCAGGTTTTGTAATGCCTTTAGTTCTAATTTATGAATATCTGGTAACAGCCAAGTTTGGGTAACTAAACAATTAATTTCCAGAGAAGATAATAATAATTGAATCCTGGCTTTCGCAAAACTGGGTTCTAGTGGTACATAAGCGCCGCCGGCTTTTAAAATTCCTAATACCGCCGGAATCATTTCTAGCGATCGCTCTAAATAAACAGCGACTAATACCCCTGGTTTCACACCTAATTTTTGCAATTTATGGGCTAATTGATTAGCTCTATCATTCAATTCTTTGTAGGTTAATTGTTCTTTTTCAAAAACAACGGCTACAGCATCCGGTGTTCTTTCTACCTGAGTTTCAAAGAGTTGATGAATACAAATTTTATCGGCAAAATCAGCTTTTGTATTATTCCAATCAATCAACATTTGCTGTTTTTCAGATGTTGTTATTAGTGGTAATTCTCCTAAACATTGCCAAGGATTTGTCGCCATGCTGGATAATAATGTCTGAAGATGTCCCAGCATTCTAGCTATTTTAGCATCATCAAATTTTTGGCGGTCATATTTGAGTTTTAATAACAGTTCTGATTCTCCATAACCCAGTAATGTTAAAGGAAAGTTAGTTTGTTCTGCTAACTGTACTTGCAGATTTTCCCATCTACCGCCCTGAGAACGTAAGGTAGTATTTAATTCATGGTTTTCAAATACAAAAATGCTCTCAAACAATGGCTTTCCGGGTGGTACATCACTGCATCTTTGAATCTTGACTAGGGGTGTATGTTCGTAGTCTCGCATAGCCACCCACTGCGATCGCAATTCTTTCAACCAAGATAAAAGCGGTTTTTCTCCTGATATTTCCACTCGCACTGGTACGGTATTAATTAATAATCCTACCATTGAATCTGCACCAGGTACGGAGGAATAACTACAGGATCTTGTCGCTCCAAAAACCACATCAGATTCACCACTATAACGACTGAGCAATAAAGCCCAAGCAGCTTGGACTAAAGTATTTAGTGTAATTTGATGTTGTTTTGCTAACGACTGCAACATCGCTGTAATTTTTTCTGAGAGTCGGATGGCTTGCTCACCAAAACCACTTTTTTCACTAGGGGTTGAGTCTACTAATAAAGGTGTAGGTGCAGTAAAACCTTTGAGTAAATCTCGCCAAAAAATTTCTGCTTTAGACCAATCTTGTTGCTGTAACCAGGCGATATAGTCTTGATAAGGACGGGGTTGGGGTAGTTGCAAATCTTTTCCTTGACAGAAAGTATCATACAAGGTAAACACTTCTTTCATAATCCTAGATAAAGAACGACTATCTAACAAAGCATGGTGAAAAGTCCAAACAAATTGGTAAACAGATTCTCTCAACTGAAATAATGCCAGACGCATTAATGGGGCAACATTTAACTGAAAACCAAGAGTGCGATCACTTTGCAAATAAGCTTCTAATTTAGTTGATTGTTCTGCCTCAGATAAGCCACACCAATCTTGTTTTTCTAGGGTAATTGTTACCTGTTGATGTACACATTGTAGAGGTTCTCTCTCAGTTTCCCAATCAAAGCTAGTTCTTAGAACTGCGTTTCGTTCTACGACTCTTTGCCATGCTTTTTGGAATGCCAAAACATCAATTTTTTCATGTATTAAACAGACCATTTGATCAATATTCACTCCTGAATTTTGAGCAACTAAGCTGTTAAACAGCATTCCTTGCTGCATAGATGAAAGTTGATATGAATCTTTTAAATTTACTAACTTCATTTTGTTTTTGCCAAACTTGTTATTAAGTGAAGTGATAAATTTCAACAAGTGTAATCATCATATATAAGATGAGATGATTACCTAGTTAGGGGTTGCTGAGAAAGTCTTTCCGTGAGGGCATAGGAGTCAGGAGTCAGGAGTCAGGAGTCAGGAGAAGATTTGAAAATTTCTTTGCCATCTCTTGAAATCCCAAAAAATGCACACTTTTTCCGGTATACCCTTCAAAACCCTTGCACTAATTTCTGTGTTTATCAGCCTCTAACCTTTGATATATCAAGGTTTTAGGTTTATTCAGCAAACCCTAGTTAAAGATAAGTTCTCTAGATGCTAGAGTAATTAATAGATTGCTTACATCACATCTATCCACAAATTACTAAATAAATTTTATGTATCAGGCTAAACTGTAAAATTTACGGCAGTGCAATTTTAATCATCAATATAAATTAGCAGATAATTTGCAAGTTTATATATAAAAATAATCAAAAATGTTCAAGACTGGATGAAGAAAATATAAAGTTCAAATATTAGTCTTATATTTGATGATTGAACAAAACTCCGTACACCTAAATATTCTCAAACCCTTTTGCCTCTTCTAAGCTGTTACACAGCTAAATTGTATAATCCTAATATTCTGAACTCTTGTTTAACAGGCAAGATGCCTGTTCCACTTATACAAATTAAATGCACAACAGCTTATGAGTACCTCTTGCCTGCCTACACAAGTATGTTCAGGAATCAAACCGGATTCCTATACCTTTTACGCAAAGATAACTAGGGGTTGCTGAGAAAGTCTTTCCGTGATGGCATAGGAGTCAGGAGTCAGGAGTCAGGAGTCAGGAGGAGATTTGAAAATTTCTTTGCCATCTCTTGAAATCCCAAAAAATGCACACTTTTTCC